>NZ_JAHNZW010000021.1:0-44471 GCF_026931025.1 Sporosarcina sp. G11-34
GTGTTCCTCAGACCGGAGGTTTGCCGCTCGCTTCCTTCAGATTCCACGTCGCCGTGGACACCCTTGCGTTAAGCTAACTGTTACTTCTACCTTCACAGTTCGGGACTTACACCCTATAGATTACGCCCATGCTGGGCGCACACAAAAATACGGCCTAGGAATGTCCTGGCCGTATTAAACTCATACTTCTGTAGTTGTAATTTCTGGTGCGCCGTATTTGTTTTTTGCGCCGTGCAAGACAGGTCCAACGAATTCGTTTAGTTTCCAACCATTTGAGATTGCTGCTGTAACGAATGTCTTCGCTTCAATGACTGCATCTTTGACGTCCAAACCGTTTGCAAGATTTGCTGTAATTGCCGCTGCGAATGTGCATCCCGCACCGTGGTTATAATCAGTATCTGCTTTTTCTGCTTCAAGAAGTGTAAATGTTTTACCGTCATAAAATAGGTCCACTGCTTTATCATGAACCAATTGCTTACCGCCTTTGATCACAACATTGCGCGCACCCAAAGCGTGAATTTTTTCTGCGGCAACTTTCATATCTTCAACCGTTTTCGGTGTTTTCGTTCCTGCTAGTTGTCCTGCTTCAAACAAGTTAGGTGTGACAATCTCCGCTTTTGGTAACAAAAATTCAATCATTGCATCAACGGTACCTGGATTGAGTACTTCGTCTTCACCTTTACATACCATAACCGGATCGATTACGACGTGGTCAAGTTTTGATTCAGCAATTGCATTACCGGCAGTCTGAATGACTTCTTCTGTGCTCAACATGCCTGTTTTAATCGCATCAATTCCAGTCGACAAAGCTGTTTTAATTTGAGCTTTCAACACATCAATTGGAAGTGAATATACACTGTGGCTCCATTTATTATCTGGATCCATCGTTACAATGACTGTAAGTGCAGTCATACCGTATGTACCGTGTTCCTGGAAAGTTTTCAAATCCGCTGCAATTCCAGCCCCGCCTGATGTATCAGATCCTGCAATTGTCAAAGTCTTTTTAAGTCGCATATTTGAGGTCCCCTTTTGTTTGAATGAATATATCCTATTTTATCAAATTAAATCAAGATTACAATTTTTTCCGACTAAGAAATCTCAATATCCTTAGCAGTTATCAATTTATATGTGGAATAGAAGAGAAATCCCACGATGATGAATGTAATTGCCGCACTAATATAATGGGTGTAAATTGTCAACGCCACAGCAAAAGCGAGCAGGCCAACGAGTCCAATCCCCGCGCAAATGGAGAAAATTAGAAAACCAATTTTCTTTGGTCGTTTTGGAATCTGTTCACCATTACTTGCTACATCCATTACTTTTCTTAATTTATGGCGTAATTGCATATCAGGCACATCGCATCCCCCCAAAAGCCATCTTACCACTAGTTTCTAGTTGTTGAAATAAGATTTTTACTATATTGTAAACATACAAGAGTCAGTCGGAAAAAGAGGAAATGGGGGATAATATGTCGGAAAAGGAAAAGCTTAACGAAATTGAGCGGTTACTCAAGGAGTTAAAAGCGAGCGAAGAAGAAACTGCAGTGACGGTGGAAGAAGCGGAAGAACGACCATCCGGATTTTGGTCCGTTGGAAAAGTATTCTTTTCAATTTGGAAAAAGTCAATCTTACTTATTATTCTTCTAATTGCTACATTGTTGATTGCGCTGTCTTTTGCAACTTTTTATATATTAAAAAATGGAAGTACGTTTACAGAAAAACAAGGGGTGTTTCTTGAACGAATCCAGGAGATAAATGAACTTGCCACGGCTGAAGCCCATACAAAAGTTGTGATTGAACAGGAAGATAACAAAGTGTTTGGCCAAAGTATCGGACTCAATGTAGCCGGCACTAAGCGCAAAATGTTTGTCTTGATCCCGGGATCAGTGAAAGCTGGTGTCGATTTGGCAGGATTGACAAAAAAAGACGTTGTGATTGATGAAGATAAGAAGACGGCTAAATTGACGCTACCACCCGCAAAGTTCTTAGGGGGAGCCGAAATATACTTTGATAGAATTGAAGTGTTTTCTTACGAAGGAATTTTCCGCGGGAAAGCTAATATAGAAGAAGGCTATAAAATCGCTGAGGAAGCCAAGGAATTGATTTTGAAAGATGCTGCGGAGCAGGGTGTATTGAAAACAGCTGAAAATACAGCTGAAAAAACATTGCATGAAATGTTTTTATTCGCAGGTTATGACGTTACGATTGAGTTCAAGGAGTGACCAATATTGTTTGAAGAAAAGCTCGGAAATGATTGGGATGCACTATTACAAGATGAATTTAGAAAACCATATTATTTAAAACTTCGACAGTTTTTAGAAAAGGAATATACCGAGGAAGCAGTTTTTCCACAAAAAAATGAGTTGTGGACGGCTTTTAAATTAACCCCGTTTGATGAGGTCAAAGTTGTGATATTGGGACAAGATCCCTATCACGGTGCGGGACAAGCGCATGGATTAAGTTTCTCTGTGAAGTCGGGTGTGAAAATACCGCCAAGTTTACGCAATATGTTTAAAGAACTAGCTGAAGATATAGGTTGTGAGGTTCCGCAAGACGGGACGCTTTCCGGATGGGCTGAACAAGGTGTGCTCATGTTGAATACAGTACTGACGGTAAGAGAGGCGCAGGCCCATTCGCATAGGAAGCAGGGTTGGGAAACCTTTACAAATGAAGTCATCCGAGTTTTGTCGGCAAGAGATAAACCGGTTGTGTTCGTTTTATGGGGTAGACCCGCACAGGAGAAGAAGAAACTAATCGATTTATCGAAGCATGCGATTGTTGAATCATTCCACCCAAGTCCGTTAAGCGCAAGTCGTGGATTTTTTGGGAGTCGACCCTATTCGAAAGTAAATAAGATTTTGGCGTTATGGGATGAAGAACCAATTGACTGGTGCAGGACAGGCGGAGTCCTTTAATTCGCCTAGTACCCATGATAAGCTAATGGTAAGAGGTCTCGATGTGACCGTTAAAATTTTAAAAAGTGAATACTTTTATTTTACTTGGAATCAGCGAAAATTCTCGTGGATGTATAGCGTACGGTTTTAAAGCACGCGAACTTCCGTCGACTGTTGCGAAAATTTGTCAGGAAGAAAAGAGATGATAGAAAATGATTTCCTACGACCGGATTTTAGAGGAAATGGAACGACAATTAATCAATGCACGCAAAAGCACCAATGAAAACGAAATGCGGGAAGCGCTCGCAGCAATTCGTTCTCTCAGTGAAGTTGCGCTTGGAGGCAGTTCAGAAATGCCTGAAAAAGTTGCCCCGAAAATGATCAAGATGAGTGAGGTTCAATCACTTAATTCGTTGGAAGCTCAACCGCTGATAGAAAAAGACGCAAATGGTGGGTCACTTTTTGATTTTTAGTAGGACTAAAGATACTATTCACTGATATAGGCGGTCTGAACGCTGATAAGTGATTGGTAAGCGCTGATATAGGCATCTGAAACGCCAATAATCTGGGTGTAAGCGCTGATAGTGAGCAAAGAACAGTAGATACATTAATTTGGAAATAGGAAAGTAGGGGAACATATGCCATTCTTCATTATTGCAGGCGCAGTCAACGCAGCAATTGCTGTTATGTTTGGTGCATTCGGTGCACATGCACTAAAAGAAAAACTATCTGAAAAGTATTTAGCGATTTGGGAAACAGCCGTTCAATATCAAATGTTTCACGCACTCGGATTAGTGCTCATAGGAATTCTGATGAGTTCTTCACTCCTCGGACCACTTACACAACTCAATTGGGCTGGTTACTTACTGCTTGCCGGAATTATCATCTTCTCCGGTAGTTTGTACATCCTGAGTCTTTCAGGAATCGGTATTCTCGGTGCAATTACACCAATTGGCGGCGTCGCGTTTATCGCCGGCTGGATTATGCTGATTGTAGCAGCTACTAAATTTGCAAATTAAAAAACTTCCGCAAGCCCAATGGGGTTTGCGGAAGTTTTTTGTTAATCTTGACGCGTATGCATGGTTTGTGGAAAATAATTCACTTGGTCATCAAATTCCGCATAATCAAAATAAATCATAGGAAAAAGATATTGGCGACCCGTTTTAGCTTCATGTACGATAACATGATCGCGGCCGGCTTCTTCTACCCAACCAGTGATATTTCTTGCGTTTAGCGTCTCCCCAACTGTATTGGAAAAAGAAAAGTGGAAAGTTCCTGGTTGACCTATATTTAAGCGCAAAATATTCTCGATGTATGATGTTTCTCCAATAGGTAAGACTGGCCTTCCGCTCGGAGTTGCCGCTGAAGGAGGCATGGGAACTTGTTGCTGTTGAGTAGGCTGTTGAAAATTAGGATTCTGGAAATTCGGCTGTTGAAGATTTGGATTCCAATAATATTGGACCATTAATTCATCCCTTCTTTGACAGAATTAGTTTGAGTTAAACTGTTGGACAGTCACTTGCAAGTGGGGCGAAAAAGCAGTGCGACTTGTAACGACCTGTATTCCATTGACCATACCACTGCGCTGGACACTGACCCGTTGGCATGAAAAACCATAATGCGCGACTAGCGGGATGAAAACGTTCGCCCGCAATGACTCGTCTTGCAAGTTGTATATCTTCAGGGCGCGCGCGTTGGTAGAAGTAGCCCTTTGTAGTTGCTTCAAAACCCCCTGGGCGTTGGAACACCATCTGTTCTAAGCTGCGAATATCGGGAAAGTCTAGGCAGTCACCGAGTACACGGTTTACGCCAACGTTACCAACCATTAGCATGCCCTCAAGGCCATCACCTTCAGCTTCGGCACGCATTAGCCTGGCAAGTAATTCAACTTCCTTCTCGTTGTGTGCTATCACTCCCAAAGAATAACCTCCTCACCTAAAATGTATGCAGTGATGGAATTGAAAATGACAAAAAGATTGCTAGTTAGTTGGGAGAGGCTAGTAATTTGTAGATGATAAATAAAAAAGGTTATCGTGTATTGACAAACAAATCACCGAGTTGGTATAGTATGTGTAACCGGTTACACATCGTGAGGAAAGGTGATCAATTTGGCTAATATTCGTGATGTTGCGAAGAAAGCTGGCGTTTCTGTTGCCACAGTATCAAGGTTTTTAAACAAAAAAGGCTATGTAAGTAAAGAGGCACAGGCAATAATTGAAGAAGCCATTAAAGATTTAAATTACACGCCAAACTCGGTCGCTCGTTCATTAAGTACAAAACAGACGAAATTTATCGGTTTGATTGTGCCAGACATCATGAACCCATTTTTTCCTGAGCTGGCTCGTGCAGTAGAGGATGTTGCTTTAACTTATGGATACACAGTTATATTATGCAACTCTGATGAAAAGGCAGAAAAAGAAATCCATTATATAGAAACACTGAAACAGAAATACGTTGCTGGATTTATCGTAACAACCAATCAATTAGAGGCACTACATTATAAAAAAATAGATTTACCTGTCGTCGCACTAGACCGTCTCATTCATAGTTCCATTCCAACTGTATCGTCGAACAACAAAGAAGGTGCCCGTCTGGGAACAGCTTATCTAATAGAGCAGGGATGTAAAAACATCGTCTGTATGAGGGGCCCTAAAGGGGTAGCAACGGCAGATAATCGGCTTGAAGGATTTTTGGAGGCAACGAAGGGCTCAACAATTGAGACCCATATTATCGAAAGTCCGTTTGACTTTGAGCAATCTGAGCTCATTGCAAGAAGTTTTCTAGAAAAATTACCAGAAGTGGATGGAATCTTCGCAAGTAGTGATGTATCGGCTGCAGGTGCTCTTAAAGCGGCGCATTCACTAGGAATCAGTGTCCCAGAAAAATTACAAATTGTTGGCTTTGACGGTATAGCCCTTGGTGGAATGTTGACGCCAGGCTTAACAACAGTCGGTCAAGATGTGTATAAAATGGGCGCCATTGCAACACGCATGCTTATCAAACAAATTGAAAGAATTCCATTAGAAGAGAAAGAAGTACAAGTTCCGGTTAATTTAATTATTCGCGGAACAACAAGGAGTGAATTATCGTGATTACGATTGTCGGTAGCGTAAATATGGATTTGGTTGTTCAAACAGCAGATTTTCCGAAACAAGGAGAAACAACTATGGGTGAATTATTTACCACGGTACCCGGTGGCAAAGGAGCCAATCAAGCCGTTGCGGCAGCGCGTCTTGGAGGAGATGTTCATATAGTTGCTAATGTTGGCGACGATTTGTTTGGCAAAGAGTTGGTGGAAAACCTCCGAGCAAATTCAGTAAATAGTGAGGGCGTATCAGTAAGTGAGGGCGCGGCTTCAGGAATTGCAAATATTTTATTGTCAGACGGTGATAATCGAATTATTGTCGTACCAGGCGCTAATTACCAATTAACAGCTACGGAAATAGACCTGATGACAAAAAAGATTGAAAAAAGTGATCTTGTAGTCTTACAACTTGAGATTCCGATTCCTACGATTAAGCATACATTGGAGCTTTGTGCCGAACTAGATGTTCCGGTATTAATGAACCCAGCACCCGCAGGAGGATTTCAGAAGGAGTTTCTCCAATATGTAAAATATTTAACGCCGAATGAAACGGAATGTGAACAGATATTTGGCACGGATATGGAAACAGCACTTGAAAATCATCCGAATCAGCTTATCGTGACACTCGGAAGTGCAGGTGCCCGTTTTTATGATGGTGAAAAACATGTAATCGTAGAAGGCTTTAAGACGGAAGTTGTTGATACGACAGGAGCAGGCGACACTTTTAATGGTGCGCTGGCTTATGCATTAGTAGAAGGATTTGGCTTGGGGGAAGCAGTTAAGTTTGGTAACGCAGCTGGCTCGCTAGCGGTTGAGGAGTTTGGCGCACAAGGCGGAATGCCTTCCCGCGAGGATGTTGAACGACGACTCGGAGGCGAACGCTGATGAAAAAGAACGGAATTCTAAATCGAGAGCTAGCTGCCGTATTCGCATCATTAGGTCATACTGACCAAGTGACGATTGCGGACTGTGGATTGCCGATACCTAATGGCGTCCGATGCATCGATTTGTCATATAAGATAGGCAATCCAGCCTTTTTGGAAATATTAGAAGAAGTACTTAGTGATTTAGAGGTGGAAACAGCCTTTATAGCGAACGAAATGAAGGATGAAAATCAGACAGTCTATAAAGAGGTACATAAATTAATACCAAATCTCCAAGGAGTAACACATAATGACTTCAAACAATTAACACATCATTCAAAAGTCATTATCCGTACAGGAGAAGCTACACCTTTCGCAAATATTATTTTGCAATCGGGTGTTATATTCTGAAAGAAGGTGAGAATACATGATTGAAATGACAGGTATTTCAAAAGCTTTTGACGGAAATACCGTATTAAAAGATGTTCAATTCTCTTTACAAAAAGGAGAAATTCACGCACTTATGGGTGAAAATGGTGCAGGGAAATCAACATTAATGAAAATACTAACTGGTATACATACGCACGATACAGGGGAAATAAAGTTGAATGGTGAACTTGTAGATTTTAAAAACCCGAAAGAAGCAGAACGGGCCGGAATCGCGGTAATTCACCAAGAATTAAATATATTACCTGACCTAACCGTGGCGGAAAACCTTTTTCTAGGCAATGAGAAAGTTTATGGCAAGAGCGGAATATTAAAGACGAAACAAATGAACGCAGAAGCGAAAAAAATCTTATCTTCACTGGGCTTGGATGAAGATGTGAGAACACTTACAAGTGAACTATCTGTAGGGAAGCAACAAATTATTGAAATTGCTAAGGCGATGTCTTCCAATGCTGAAGTCATCATTATGGATGAACCAACAGCAGCACTTACGGACAGAGAAATCGAATCTTTATTTGAAACAATTAAAGGACTTCAAGCAAACGGGGTTTCGTTCGTATACATATCTCACCGTATGGAAGAAATTTTTTCTATATGCGACCGAATTACGATTTTACGAGATGGCGATTTTGTAGGCGTCAAAAAGATCAGGGAAACATCTTTTGATGAAATTGTTCAAATGATGGTAGGCCGTGAACTTGGCGAACGTTTTCCAGCACGGAATTCGGTTATCGGCGAAGTTAAATTGGCGGCGCAAGGATTGACGAGAAACGGATGTTTTGAGGATATCTCATTTGAACTCCGTAAAGGTGAAGTGCTTGGTATTTCAGGATTAATGGGGGCAGGGCGAACAGAAGTCGTTCAATCTTTATTTGGTTATAGAAAACTTAATAAAGGAAATCTACTGCTCGATGGAAAACCCGTGAAAATAAAAAATCCGCAGCAAGCAATAAAACTAGGTTTTGGCTATGTAACTGAAGATCGGAAGTCAGAGGGACTTATTGTAGACTTTTCTGTTAAAGAAAACTTGAGCTTAACGAATTTCCAAAAAGTATCAAACAATGGTGTCCTCAATTCACGCAATGAAAAAGAATTGTACGATTCGATGGTAGAACGCTTGGGGGTTCGTGTTTCGGGACCTGAACAAGCAGCGAAGTCATTGAGTGGTGGAAACCAACAAAAAGTGGTTATTGCCAAATGGCTCGGAATAGAGCCTGAGGTATTGATATTAGACGAACCGACCCGTGGAGTAGATGTCGGCGCAAAAAAAGAAATATATACCATAATTAATGAACTTGCAGAGAGAGGGGTCGCAATCTTGATGATTTCATCTGAGCTTCCCGAAATTATAGGAATGGCAGATCGCGTCCTCGTCATGCATGAAGGAAATCTTATGGCTGAACTATCAAAAGATGAAATGACACAAGAGAAAATTATGCATTATGCTACGGGAGGTGAGAAAGTTGCTCAAATCTAAATCAACTTCGATTTTTCAAAAAATAGGACCATTAATTGGTCTGTTACTTATTGTGGTCATTATTTCGATAATGAACCCGAGCTTTCTAGCGATGAACAACTTACTCAACGTATTAAGACAAGTATCTATCAACGCGCTCATCGCTTTCGGAATGACATTTGTAATTCTGACAGGGGGAATTGATTTATCTGTAGGCTCCATCTTAGCTTTAACGGGAGCTGTAACTGCAGGTCTGATGGCGGGTGGTATGGATCCAATGCTTGCCATGTTCTTAGGTTTATTGTTGGGTGCAATACTCGGTGCGATTAACGGAATTATTATCGCAAAAGGTAAAGTGGCGCCATTTATCGCAACACTTGCGACGATGACGATATACCGGGGATTGACGCTCGTTTATACAGAAGGGCGCCCAATTTCAGGACTTGGTGATTCAACTGCGTTCAAAATGTTAGGAAAAGGGTACTTGTTCGGCATTCCAGTTCCCGTTATTACAATGGCAATTACATTTGGTATATTGTATTTCATATTGAAAAAGACAACATTCGGTCGCAGAGTTTATGCGGTTGGCGGCAATGAAGAAGCATCTAAACTATCAGGAATAAGTGTTGATCGCATAAAAATATATGTGTATGCCTTAACAGGTTTGCTGGCAGCACTCGCTGCGCTCATTCTAACATCGAGACTGAACTCCGCCCAGCCAACAGCAGGCAATATGTTTGAACTCGATGCAATTGCAGCAGTTGTTCTAGGCGGGACAAGTTTAACAGGTGGGCGAGGTTGGATTGTGGGCACGTTAATAGGAGCACTCATTATTGGCGTATTAAATAACGGGTTAAATCTAATTGGTGTCTCTTCCTTCTTCCAGCAAGTGGTGAAAGGATTAGTAATATTAATTGCAGTTTTATTAGATCGCAAAAAAACAGCTTAAGGGAGATGTTAGAGAATGAAAAACATTAAATTAGTGTTAATGATGGCGGTTATACTTGTACTTGCTGCATGTTCTACAGATGCACCAGGAGAAAAAAAGGATAGCGGATCGAAAGGTACAGATGGTGAATATAATATCGGCTTTTCTATTTCAACGCTAAACAACCCGTTCTTTGTCACGCTGAATGAAGGAGCAGAAGCGAAGGCGAAGGAATTAGGCGCAGAGATGACAGTAATCGATGCACAGGACGATGCTTCAAAACAAGCAAGTGATGTAGAAGATTTAATTCAACAAGGTGTCGATTTGATTTTGATCAACCCTACGGACTCTCAAGCGGTTGTATCCGCTGTTCAATCTGCAAATGATGCGGGTATTCCTGTTATTACCGTTGACCGCAGTGCAGAAGGTGCTGTGGTAGTTTCTCACATCGCATCTGACAATGAAGCCGGCGGAGAATTAGCTGGAGAATACTTAATAGAGCTAGTCGGTGAAGGTGCGAAAGTAGCAGAATTGGAAGGTGTTTCCGGTTCATCAGCTGCACGTGACCGTGGTGCAGGATTTAATACTGTAGTTGAAGGTAAATTGGACATCGTTGCGAAGCAAACTGCAAACTTTAACCGTGCAGAAGGTTTGACAGTTGCGGAGAATATTATTCAAGGGAACCCCGATATTAAAGGGATATTTGCTCATAACGATGAAATGGCGCTTGGTGCAATAGAAGCAGTTGAAGCATCTGGAAAAGACATTATAGTCATTGGATTTGATGCAACAGAAGATGCTGTAAAATCGGTTGAAAATGGTAAACTAAAAGGGACAGTTGCTCAGAAACCTGACCTTATTGGTTCAAAAGCGGTAGAAACCGCAATCCAATCATTAAAAGGTGAAGAGGTTGAAGAATTTATTCCTGTTGAACTGGACTTAATTAAGAAATAACAACTAAAAAATAAAGCCCGAATAACGAACACGCAAAATGCGTTCAGTTATTCGGGCTTTTTTATGGAATAAATAGAGTTGTACTTAATATGCAATTCAAAGTTGCCTATTAAAGCATTTGTATACAATACATATTCAACTTATATAGCGAAGAATTCTGCCGTTTTCTTGTCATCTAAAATCGTACCGACGAAGAATGAACCGAATTCTGCATAGCGTGCGCTTACTTCATCAAAACGCATTTCATAAATGATTTTCTTGAACTGAAGTACGTCATCTGAAAACAGTGTAACGCCCCACTCGTAATCGTCAAAACCGACAGATCCCGAAATGATTTGTTTGATCTTTCCAGCGTAGCTACGACCAATCATACCGTGGTCATACATTAACTTTTTACGCGTGTCCATGTCTAACATGAACCAGTTATCATCGCCGTCGCGTTTTTTATCCATAGGATAGAAACAGATGTATTGGCTACGTGGCAGTTCTGGATACAAACGTCCGCGAACGTAAGGGTTTTCATATGGATCTGCATCAGAATCACCTGCAAGGTAGTTAGACAATTCAACCACTGAAACGTAAGAATAAGCTGGTATTGTAAAGTCGGCAATCGCAAGTTTATTAAATTCATTTTCAAGCTCTTGTAGTTCGTCCATTGTTGGACGCAAAATCATAAGCATGAAATCCGCTTTTTGCCCGATTACTGTATAGAAAGCATGGCTTCC
The DNA here is from genome assembly GCF_026931025.1 of Sporosarcina sp. G11-34. Taxonomy (NCBI): domain Bacteria; kingdom Bacillati; phylum Bacillota; class Bacilli; order Caryophanales; family Caryophanaceae; genus Sporosarcina; species Sporosarcina sp. G11-34. The sequence goes on from NZ_JAHNZW010000021.1 coordinate 11,352, forward strand.
TGTTTTATCATCATGTGCTTTTTGAAGTTTTTCAAGGTATTGATTAAATTCTGCAACGATTGTTTGGCGCTCTTCTTCTGAAATCAGTTTCCAAGAGGTCCAGTCCATTGACCGTAGATCATGTAATGCATACCATCCATCGAGGGTAATTGCTGCTTCGTTCATTTATAAGCCACTCCTTTTATAGTGTGTTTACATCGTCTCAAGTGTAGCATATTGGTATCGGAATGACCCTTGAAGCGCGGTGTTGTCACGAATTTGACATGAAGTGTGCGCCTGTTAAGATACGGGGAATTCGTGTATGCTATAAGCAGAAGAATGGATTGAAAGGCGGGCTACGAATGTCAAATTTATTTGAAGAAGTAAAAGAAAAGTTACGCGGAAACGAAAAATCAATTGTGCTACCAGAAGGTACGGATGAGCGAGTTCTTCAAGCAGCCTCTCGTTTACAGAGTGAAGGACTAGTGCAGCCGATATTACTAGGCAATGAAACTGAAGTGAGGCAGGCCGCTAAGGTATCAAATATAGATGTTACAACAATGATAATTATAGATCCTGAACAAGCGCCATACTTTGAAGATCTCGTTAAACAATTAGTGGAGCGCCGTGCTGGTAAAACGACAGTTGAGCAAGCACGAGAATTGCTGCTAAGCGTCAATTACTTTGGAACAATGCTTGTCTATTCCGGACGCGCTGACGGGCTTGTAAGCGGGGCAGTGCATTCTACGGCGGATACGGTTCGGCCGGCACTTCAAATTATTCGCACAAAACCTGGCGTTTCGAAGACAAGTGGTGCATTTATTATGATGAAAAATGAGGAGAAACTCGTATTCGCCGATTGTGCAATTACAGTTAACCCGACATCTCAAGAGTTGGCTGAAATCGCTGTTGAAAGCGCAAAAACGGCCCGCTCATTTGGCATAAATCCACGAGTCGCGATGCTGTCATTTTCAACAAAAGGCTCAGCGGTGACTGACGAAACGGAAAAGGTTGCGAAAGCAGCAAAAATTGCACAAACGCTAGCACCTGAATTGGCAATTGACGGAGAGTTTCAATTTGATGCAGCATACGTACCCGAAATTGCACAGACAAAAGCACCAAGTTCTGTCATTCAAGGCGATGCAAACGTCTTTGTGTTTCCAACCCTCGAAGCAGGGAATATTGGCTATAAATTAACCGAAAGACTTGGCGGCTACGAGGCGATTGGTCCGATTTTACAAGGGCTAAACGCACCGGTAAACGATTTGTCGAGAGGTTGTTCAGCAGATGATGTCTATAAACTTAGCTTGATAACCGCTGCCCAAAGTCTATGATCAGGAGAGAATAACATGTCAATTTATGATTCGTATTTACACATTCCAGAGTGGCGATTTATGGATGAATCCATTAGTGCACGCAATCGCTCCGCGCTCGAATCATTTGCTGCCGACGATACACTTTGCCATCTGGTCGGCCAAAAAATGAGTACCCCAACAATTCGTACATGGGTCCATGACAATACAGTCGTTCTCGGCATTCAGGATCACCGACTCCCGCTCATAAATGATGCGGTGTCGATGTTGGAGAATAAAGGATATAAATCCATAGTTCGTAATTCCGGCGGGCTCGCTGTGGTTCTTGACGAGGGTGTTTTAAATATTTCAATGATATTTACTGAACAGGACAAGTCCATTGATATTTCTACGGGGTATGAAGTTATGCTTGAATTTGTTCGGATGCTATTTCCGGAAGCTGACGGTCAAATCGAAGCCTATGAAATTGTAGGTTCGTATTGTCCAGGCTCCTATGACCTTAGCATTGACGGACGCAAATTCGCTGGAATCTCGCAACGTCGACTGCGCCAAGGTATTGCGGTTCAAGTCTATCTATGTGTGGAAGGCAGTGGATCAGAACGCGCCGAATTAATTCGCGACCTATACGAAGTTGGCTTGCAAGGAGAGGAGACGAAGTTCTCTTATCCTGCTATTAAACCCGAAGTAATGGCCTCACTTTCCGAACTACTTGGAATGGAACTCACTGTAAACGAGGTGGTCATCCGTGTTCAATTACTCTTGCAATTCCTTGCGAACGATGTTGTGATTGGCGGATTCCAAGAAGACGAAATGGAACTCTATTCATTTTATTTACACCGCGTTTTTGAACGCAATAAGAAAATGCTTATTTAATGATGAGAAAGGTTGTTCTCTAAACAAGAGGCCACTGAAAAACTAGTTCACTTTGGATATTCTAGTTGATTGGAGTGCAGAGCGGCGACTCCGGTGGGATCAGCGGGACAGGTTAGACCCCGCAGGAGCAGGTTTATGCGATGAGGAGGCTCACCTCCCGCCCCACGGAAAGCGTCAGGGAAAGATTGAACTGTAACTTTCCGCACTGTCCGCTCGGAACGGAAATCAACGGTGTTACAGAAAGTCAGACTTTTTCAGTGGCCTCCTAAACAAGGACAACCATTTTTTACTCAGAATAATGGTGTAAGAAATATATATAACCGCATACAGAAAAAAACCACCAATCAATTGCTGATTGGTGGTTCTTTTGATACGAGATTACCGTTTTGTTCCATCATGAAGACGGGAGCACTGCGGTCTTCGATGTCGTCTAATGTGACAAGGCGACGCGCGCGGTTCATAATTTGAACAAATTGTTCATAATCAGTTCGGAGTGTTTCATTTTCTTCTTTAAGTTTATTAATTTCCTTCTCTAGCTTATCGATAGTGGCGGTCGCTGCTTTTGCAGTGTGGCGCCAGCGTATTGATTCACCATCGCCCCCACCTGTATGGTGCAATCTTACAAGGTAGGCGATAACCGTATCTAGCGTGAGTGCTGATAACGGCACCGAGACTCTATTATCCTCATTACTGCCCTGTGTGGGCGTGTACAACTGTTGTCCGCGACGCTTAAAATCTTTACCTAGCATTCTGATAGCCTGTTTACGTTCTTTCTTCGACTCTTCAAGCTCTTGATCATAATCTCGCCTAACGACTGCATTCCATCTGAAACCACAAGCCGCGGCTGTACGATTCAGTGCATCGCCAACCTCTTCAAAAGCACTCAATTGCGTGCTACCTTCACGAACATGACGAAGTACCGTTTCGGCCAATAAAATATCATTTTCTTCCATCCAAGCATCCTGCCTAACTTTTACCATAGTAGTGCCTCCTGCCAATTTAGTAGTCTCTTTCTACTGTCAGTCTGTACACTAAATCACTATTTTATTCATTGATTAAACTCATTGTGTCAGGATTGTAAAAAATATTTCATATCGGAGGCTTTCAGAGATGGCTTTTTTTGAGTACAATGGAGTGAGGGAGTTACCGGAGGTGTGAAATGGAATACAAAAACGAAAAGCTAATTGAGGAAAAAGTATTCAAAGATCCAGTGCATAGATACATACATGTAAACGACAAAGTGATTTGGGACGTCATCGGAACACGAGAGTTCCAGCGCTTACGTCGGATCAAACAACTAGGAACAACGTATCTTGTTTTTCACGGGGCCGAACATAGCCGGTTCCATCATTCGCTCGGTGTCTACGAAATCGTTCGCCGGATTGTTGATGATGGCTTTAGCGGAAGGCCCGAGTGGAACGATGAAGAGCGTCTTGTCGCGCTTTGTGCAGCGTTATTGCACGACTTGGGACATGGCCCATTTTCACATGCTTTTGAAAATGTCTTTAATCTTGACCACGAACAATTCACACAGGCAATTTTACTGGGAGATACAGAAGTGAATAAAGTCTTGACCCGTGTATCACCCGAATTCCCACAAAAAGTCGCTGATGTTATCGGTAAAACATATCCAGATAAGCTTGTTGTAAGTCTTATCTCAAGCCAAATAGATGCGGACCGGATGGATTACTTACAGCGAGATGCTTATTTTACAGGCGTATCTTACGGTCATTTTGATATGGAAAGAATATTGCGCGTAATGCGCCCCTCAGAAGAGCAAGCAGTCGTTAAGTCTAGTGGGATGCACGCAGTAGAAGACTATATTATGAGCCGCTACCAAATGTACTGGCAAGTCTATTTCCACCCAGTCTCGCGAAGTGCGGAAGTTATTTTGACGAAAATCTTACATCGTGCTAAATATTTATATGAATCTGGGTACATATTTAAACAAGTGCCTACTCATTTTCAAACCTTTTTTGACCGGACATTCCTATTAGAAGATTATATCTCCTTAGACGAAGGTGTAATGACAACTTATTTTCAACAGTGGATGAAAGAGTCAGATTGGGTGTTGGCCGATTTAAGTTCTCGGTTTATTAACCGCAGATTATTCCAATACGTCGAATTTAATCCGGCAGAAGAGTACGAAAAACTACACGAATTAAAAAGCTTATTCATAGAAGCAGGCATAGATCCTGAGTATTATCTTGTTGTAGATTCATCATCAGATTTACCATACGATTTTTACAGGCCAGGCGAAGAAAACGAACGCTTGCCAATCTTTTTAGAAATGCCAAACGGGGAACTTAGCGAGATATCCCGCTCATCTGACGTAGTAGATGCAATTTCCGGAAAAAGACGAACCGATCATAAACTCTATTTTCCAGAAGATTTACTAGAAGCTGGCAAAGAGGATAATCCATTGTACGGGCAGATTTTACAGATGTTGAATAACTAGAAAGGGTGGACAACTTGTTGCAAGAACATGCTAAAATAGTCCAGTTTATTTCAGTGGCAGAAGAAGTAACAGGACGAAAAAAACTTCAGAAAATGATTTATATAGCCAAAAGAATGCAATTCCCTTTTGCCGAAAAATATGAGCTCCATATGTACGGACCTTATTCAGAAGAATTGACGCTACGGGTTGAAGAACTATGTGAGATGGGTTTTATAAACGAGCAATTCATAAATAAAGGATCTTATTCACAATACCAATACAACGTAACAGACGAAGGTCTGCGCTTTCTAGAAACCGCAGACCCTGTTCACGACAGACTGACCGGCTTTGCCCAAAAAATGCAAGTGCAAAGTTCACGCTTTCTCGAACTGGTCTCAACACTTTTGTACTTCGATCATCTCGATAAAAAAGAACAAATTGAAAAAGTACATATTGTAAAAAACAAATTAAGATTCACCGAACAAGAAATGACTGCCGCATTCGACTTCATAGAAGAAATGGAAAACTATGTAGTAAACTAAAAAACAGGCTCCCACGACAAAAAAGTCGTAGGAGCCTGTTTTTTATAAGCCTAAGAAGGCAATGAGTCATTTTCTTAGTACACCAAACTTAGTTGATTGGAGTGAAGAGCGGCGACTCCAGCGGAAATAGCTTGAGCTGAAGACCCTGGACTGAGCGCAGCGAGGGAAGCGGCTGAAGCCAAGCCCGCGGAAAGCGTCCGCTCGTAACGGAAATCAACGATTTAGTACCCAAGTATTGGGAATCAACATCCCAGCTAAAACAAAATTACTCCTCATCAACCGGGCGTTTCCCGGCTACAGAATAATCACTTTTGGACATTTCCTCGATAAAGACAACAACATTTTCAGCAGGTGCACCAGTTGTTTCAGCAACAGCTTCAGTGACCTTTTCACATAGCGCACGTTTCTGATCATCCGTACGTCCTTCGAACATTTTTACAGTTACATATGGCATTTTCTTTTCCCTCCCTCTAACTATCCAGTATACTAAGTAATAATATCAGAGTTGGAGGGGTAAACAAATGGAAAATGAACAGAAACCAAAACCAAAACCGAAACTAGGCTTTACAATTATAAAAAATGATCCAACCGACGGTCATAAAGGATTCGGGATTGGTTCATTGTCATTGGAAAACGTGTCACCAGTTGTCATTGATGTAGAAGAGGAAATCGCTACAATCGAAATTGGGGCAATGCATGCGAGAAGTCCACTAGAGCGTGGCATTCGATTTTTACCTGACCGCGAGGAATCCGCAAACGGAAAATTATACTGGCTCGTCTGGGTGACCATAGATTATAAAGAAGAAGGTCCTTACTATGCCGGCGTAACAGCTTGTGAAATGGTTATCGACCGTCCGATTCGACGAGGCTATAAAAATTTCATCGAGCATATGAACAAATTGGATAAATCGATGAAAGGCTCAATCATGGTTGATCATATAGACGATACTGCAAAACGTGTCCTAGCTGAATTTTTAGAAGGACATAATAAAGAGTTATGGGATCGTAGCCCACAGGAACTTCACGAGGGACTTCGTATTCAAACCTCGTAAATATGGACGACGTTCTTCAAATACTTTCATCAGTAGGCTTGAATGTACGCTTAAAAGAAAGTACACTAAGGATAGCTTGCTAATGTAAGCTAGGACTGCCGAATTAGTCTACGTAATTAGGCAAAGGAAATCAACCAAACCCAAGCGCGGTTTCCTTTGGTTGAAAACGCACTAAATTGGCAAAAAAAGCTTCTTTCCTTCAAATGAGGGAAAGAAGCTTTTTTAATACATTGATATATATATATATTATTTACCTCGTTGGATAGTTAAAAATCAATCTTTCCTGTGGAAAGTTAAAAATCAATCTTTCCTGTGGAAAGTTAAAAATCAATCTTTCCTACTTAATCAAAAAATGAAAATGGGAATAAGTTGAATTCTTTTCCTTCACTTGAATTGCGCAGTTCTTGGAGTGATTTGTCCGTACATAGTTTCTGTGGCATATCTTTATCTTTCACATACACAAGGCGTTGTCGCTCGCACTCGGTAACCGCAAGTCCACCCGTTTCCACGTCAATAATTACACTACTCACACCGGTTGGAGGGATAAAGGGTTCGGGTGGCGTACCGCTTAGCGCCGTTTCCATGAACTCAATCCAGATTTTTTTAGACGCAGCTTTATCATCGCTATTTTCTAATCGTTCATCCACATCATAACCAGTCCAAATCCCAGCAGTTAGTGAAGGCGTATAACCAATTAAATATTGGTCCCACTCCGTTGTCCCAGATTTTGCGGCGTACGGCCTAGTTTGTTTAGGTCGCATGGATAACCCAGTTGCTGCGGAATAGTCATTGAAAACGGGATCGAACATCCCAGTTAATAAGTGGGTTAAAACAAATGCATCTTGCTCCGACATAATTTGTTTAGGTTTCTTTTTCGTACGTTCATAAACCGTTTTTCCGTCTGCATCTGAAATCGAGATAATTGTCGTCGGCATTAACTCAACGCCACCAGCCGCAATCCGACTGTATGCATTCGTCATTTCGACTAATGTGACGACAGAAGTACCAAGCGCAACCGCAGGGACCTCATTAATTTTAGCATCAATACCCAGGCGCTCGGCCATATCACGGTACTTTTTATAACCGATATCCTCCAACGTCTTCACCGCAAATATATTATCTGAAATCGCTAGTGCTTGCGCAAGAGAAATAGGATGATCTGCAAACTTTCCGTTCACATTTTTGGGCTCATATTTTTGTCGTCCATCATCAAATGTAAAAATCGTCTTTTCTGGCAATAAAAAACTAAGCGGATTAAATCCGTTTTCAAGCGCTGCTGCATACAACACTGGTTTCATTGCAGATCCAGGCTGTCGCTTTGCCTGAGTTGCACGATTATAAGGACTTTGTGCATAATCAACACCGCCTACAAGTGAAGTAATGGCACCATTTTTCGGATCAATCGACATAAAGCCAATTTGAAGTCCGCTTTTTGGCATCCATTTATCAATAATTTCTTCAGCGGTTTGTTGGTGGTGGACGTTAAGTGTTGTTCGGATTGTCCAGCCGCCTTCAGCGGGATAGCGACCTTTCTCGGTGAGTAATTTTTCGGCTTCGCGCCAAACCTCATCTAAAAAGTAGGGGGCAATGCGTTCGGTGTCCTTCCATTCCTTTGTTTTGAGCACAATATCTTCTTCAACCGCGCGCTGTGCCTGCTTATCCGTAATGTAGCCCTGTGCCGTCATTAATGCTAAGACAAGTTCTTTTCGTTCCTTTGAATTATTTGGATGATCAAGTGGAGAATATACGGAAGGGCCTTTTGCGATTGCTGTTATGACTGCCGACTCCTCAAGCGTAAGATCCTTTGCAGGCTTACCGAAGTAAAATTGGCTCGCCGCCTCAACGCCGTACATGCCGTGTCCAAAATAGACTGTATTTAAATAACCCTCCAAAATGTCATCTTTATCATAAAAGATTTCCATACGGTAGGTATACAATGCTTCAGTTGCTTTTCGGGTCCATGTTTTTGCTTGTGATAAATACAAATTCTTGGCGTACTGCATTGTAATTGTACTTGCGCCCTCAGCCTTACTTTGCGTTTTGATGTCTTTCAGTAAAGCCCCGGCAATTCGTTTATAATCAAATCCATTATGTTTGTAAAAGTTTTTATCTTCCGTCGCAATGACTGCATCTAGCAGAAATGGGGAAATCTCATCTAGACTAACCCAATACCTCCGCTCAGCAGAAAATTTGTCGCCAATTTGCTTTCCGTCTTCATCCAAGAAAACGGAAGCTTTCGGAACACTGAGAGACGGGGCGCCGGTAATTTGCGCATAAAGCCTCAGAGCTCCAAATAAAGTGAGGGCGGCTGTAAGTGCGGTAAGTGCTAGCAAAGATAATCGACGCCAAAAGATGCGCTTTTTTTTCTCTTTCTGGTAAACTGCTCGCCGCATAAAATCCCTCCCCGTCGATGTATTTGTTTGTAGTATGCGACGCCGACGTCAAGATTAAACGGCTATTTCACATTATTTTAAGATAAATGACAGGCTTAATTGGAATGTCATGAAGAAGAGCGATATAATAAGAAGATATTTTTAGTAAGAGGGCGGTGAACGAAATGGAATCGAAAACGTTAGGTCGACCTGTACAAATCCGGCTCCATTCGTCAATTAAACATCCAGGACAGGATAAAGAGACGCATGAAATACAAGCGACAGGCCGATACATCGAAAAAATCAATTCTTTGTATTTGAAATATGAAGAAGAACAAGATGGGCAAAAAATTCAAACGACCGTCAAGTTGGATGACAGCGAAGCATTTATTATGCGAAGTGGGGCTGTTAAAATGCGGCTACCATTTGACACTGAACGCATCAGTACAGGTGAATACGGGAATGGTCCGGCATCGATGAAGTTGCACGTGAAAACGAATCGGCTTGAGTTTATGGAAAAAGAAGATCTGGGCAATGGGCGCTTTAACGTAGCCTATGAATTGCATGCAGAAGGTTCACTTCTAGGCACGTACGAAATAACTATTACATATTCGGAGGGAATAAAATGAATGCAGTCGAAAAGATACAACAAGAAGTAAAACTAGCGCTACACAACGCCGTTATTGAGGCGAAACTCGTGGAAGAAGCGGATATGCCAGTCATTATGCTGGAAACACCAAGAAGTAAGGAAAACGGGGATTATGCAACGAATATCGCCATGCAACTTACAAAACTTGCAAAAAAACCACCACGTGCGATTGCAGAAGCAATTCTGGCAAACATCGATAAAGAGAGTGCATCCATCGAATCAATTGATGTTGCGGGTCCTGGGTTTATTAATATTACGCTGAAAAAAGATTATTTACAGGAAGTCGTAAAGACAGTTATCGACCAAGGCGCGGAATACGGACGTACGAATTCGGGTCAAGGTGAGAAAATCCAAGTTGAGTTTGTTTCGGCAAATCCAACGGGCGATTTACATCTAGGACATGCGCGTGGTGCAGCTTTAGGGGATTCACTTTGTAATGTCCTAGATTTTGCGGGATATGAAGTTGAGCGCGAATATTATTTAAATGATGCAGGTAACCAAATTGATAACCTTGCATTATCAGTTGAAGCTCGGTATTTCCAAGAACTTGGAGAAGAACGTGAACTTCCAGAAGGCGGCTATCAAGGTCAAGATATTATTGGTATTGCTAAAAAACTCGTCGAAGAATTTGGCGATAAATATAAAAATGTACCTGATAAAGAGCGCTATGACTTTTTCCGTGCATACGGCTTGAAGTATGAGATTAAAAAATTAGAAACTGACTTAGTGAACTTCCGTGTTCCATTCGACAGCTGGTTTTCAGAGTCGTCGCTATACGGTAGCGGAAGAATTGAAGGGGCAATGGACAAATTACGTGAGAACGGTTATATATTTGAAGAAGACGGTGCGACGTGGTTCCGTTCAACAGCATTCGGCGATGACAAAGACCGTGTGCTAATTAAAAATGATGGAACATTTACGTACATCACACCAGACATTGCCTATCACGAAGACAAGATTCAACGTGGATTCGATAAACTCATTAACATTTGGGGAGCGGACCATCACGGTTATATTCCTCGTATGAAAGCAGCAATAGAAGCACTTGGTTATGGGAAAGATAAATTGGAAGTAATCGTTTCGCAAATGGTTCATTTATACAAAGACGGCGAACGCATGATGATGAGTAAACGGACTGGAAAAGCAGTCACAATGCGTGAACTTGTTGAAGATGTTGGACTTGACGCGACTCGTTATTTCTTCGTAATGAGATCAGCAGATACGCAAATGGATTTTGACCTAGACCTAGCTGTTTCTGAATCAAGCGAAAACCCGGTTTACTATGCACAATATGGACACGCACGAATTTCTTCGATTTTACGTCAATCGAAAGACATGAACCTATCAGCTTCAGTAGACGGGGCCGCATTATTAACTGCGGAGCGAGAAATTGATTTACTTAAGAAAATCGGCGACTTCCCGCAAATTGTAGCGGACGCAGCGAAAACACGTTCACCACATCGTGTGGCGACGTATATTCAAGAGTTAGCTTCTGCATTCCACTCATTTTACAACGCAGAAAAAGTATTGGATGCCGATAATCGCGAAATGTCGGAGGCACGCCTTGCATTAATTACGGCAACTCGCACGACAATAGCGAACGCACTCAAACTGATTGGTGTATCTGCTCCTGAAAAAATGTAATACCTATTATTAATAAACACGTAGCGCTTGTCCACTGAAAATTGGCTGGTTGCTACGTGTTTTCTTTATAACGCCAGATAATAATTAGTTTAAGGGAGACCTTATAAGCGCAACTTAGGCTCCGCTGTCGCCTAGTTTTCATTAAATTTCAGGATGGGGGGATTTTATTGAGAAAGGTTATACCTATTCTATTCATTGTAATTGGTGCACTGTTTATTATTTATGCAGGTGGTCAATTTGCTACTTCATATTTTGAACAAGAAAAAAACCTGGAAGAAGCGAAGGGATTTATTTCTGAAGAGGTTATTCCACGTGAAGAAAGCGATGAAATTGAAGTGTATAGTGATATTAAAGAAGGCGATTCGATTGGCGTTTTGTATATTCCGCGGTTGGACCGGGAAATACCGATCATTTCAGGCACGCATGAGGATGAGTTAGCTAGAGGTGTCGGGCATTTTATAAGTACTGCCTTACCTGGCCAACAAGATCAGATTTTATTGTCGGGTCATCGTGATACTGTTTTTCGTCAGTTTGGAGAACTTGAACATGGCGATGAAATCCACGTGAAAATGGAAAAAGGAACATTTATTTATACGATTTTCGATACGGAAATTGTAGACGCAGACGATCGAACCGTAATCCGCTCCACAGCTCCGGAAGAAATATTAACCTTGTCGACCTGCTATCCTTTTACATTTATAGGAAGCGCTCCTGACCGATATATTATTTATGCAAAATAATTAAGATGACTACACGATTGTGTGGTTTTTTTGCTTATATTGCTAGAAACTGTAGTTGGAAGGTCCCGACTTGCAAGCAAATTCGGTTGAGTGCAAGCAAATGGGGTGCGGGTGCAAGGAAGGTCAAGCTGAGAGCAAGCAAACCCGACTGAAGTGCAAGGAAACTTAAAAAAACAATGTCCACAGCCAAAAAATCTTAGTATTGCATTAAAAATCTACTCCTATATACTTACAGAGAATCTGTTGGCCATTCATTAGTGGCATGAAAACTTAATAATTTGATTTTGGTATTTTTGCTTAACGCAAAATTTTAAAAAGGAATCAGGTGAAATACCTGAACGGTCCGGCCACTGTAATTGGGGAGCAAACTCTATTTATGCCACTAGTAAACTACTGGGAACACAGAGGAAGCGATGATCCATAAGTCAGGAGACTTGCCAAAGTCAGTATGCAATTAAACACCTTCCAGGAAAAAGGTATGCATCGTGTATCTGTCAATTTTTCGAGTTTATTTATTGAACATACATATGCCTTTACCTCTTTCTGGGGGTGGGGGCTTTTTTATTTGCCCGAATAATTTTCAGCGTTTTTTGTTCAAAAAAGGGGAGATTTATAAATGAGGAAGTACCGAAAGTTAACCAGTTTTACAGTCTTATTTTCACTGTTGTTTATGCTCATATTTGCGCTGATAGCACCGGTAGCCGCGCAAAACGGAGAGGAAAACATAACACAACTAGAAGTGAAGGATTATAACACACTCGTACAATCTGCTATCAATGATGCAAGCGCTAACATGCTAGACGAAGGTGTAATTAGCGAGTGGCAAGCAATTGGTCTAACAAAGGCTGGTAAAACGGTACCAGCTGGATACACGGATAATTTTAAAGAACATATCGAAAGTCAAATAACTAAAGGCCTTGATACTGGGCGCTTTAAAATTACTGACAGTGAGCGACTTGCGATGGCGGCTGTTGCCATTGGGATTGATCCCCGGGATGTTGGCGGTCATAATTTAATTGAATTAATTTACAACAGTCCTGATCGTAATCTATGGGATGGTTCGGTAGAAGATACGCTCACTTATCAAGGGAACAACGGCATTATTTTCGCATTAATTGCCCTAGATACAAAAGGTTTTGCAGTGCCAGAGGATGCTAGATGGACACGCAATCAGTTAGTTGCAGAACTGCTAAAATATCAAAAAGACGATGGTTCGTGGAGTTTATCAACTTCAACAACTGGGTCAACTAGCTATGATATTAGCGCAATGGCTCTCATAGGGTTAGCGCCATATACTGGACAACCGAAAGTGAAAAGCGCTGTTGATAAAGCAGTTTCATTTTTGTCTAAGGAACAAGGGGATACCGGCGGATTCGATGAAGCATTTGTAGGTGGAATTTCAAGTGAAGCGACATCGCAGGTGATTATTGGTCTAACGGCTAATGGAATAGATCCAACTAGTGAACGATTCACGAAAAAAGGAATTAACTTGATTGATCATTTATTAAGTTTTGCCGCTGATAATGGTGGATTCAAGCATACTTCCGGTGATCGTTCATCTAACACTATGGCCACTGAACAGGCTTTGCAGGGCCTCGTGGCTTACGACTTATATGCAAATGGTGGAGGTAGACTCTATGACTTTGCTGATAAAGTAGTAGAACCAGAACCAGAGCCAGAGCCAGAGCCAGAGCCAGAACCAGAACCAGAACCAGAACCAACCCCAACCCCAACACCAACACCAACACCAACACCAGAGCCAGAACCAGAGTCAGGGCCAGAACCAGAACCAACACCAGAGTCAGATAAAGTAATCGACTTCAATAAACAAATCGAAGTAAAGAAAGGCGAGAAGATTTTTATAAGTGACAGTAACTCATTCCTACAATTACCTAAGGATTTACCAGAAGGAACTAAATTAGAAGTACAGCATCCAGACGAAAAAACAGTACCTTTTAGTGGTTTGACATTAACTGGAGATTGGTATGATTTTCAATTTGAATATCCAAGTGGAGTCAAACAAGGAACAGGTAGCTATGGTTTAAGCATGGCGGTTCACGAAGGAATTGATGCCGAGAAAACGGGTGTTTATTACTTTAATGAACAGACGAAACTATGGGAATATGTAGCTGGATGGGGTGCTGCAAAAGATGGAGCGATTATGGTAGACGTCAATCACTTCTCAATATACGGTGTCTTTACCGATACATTCGGCCCAGAAAATCTTCAAGTTACCGAGGAAGAAACGACGGTTGACAGCATTAATTTAAGTTTATCGGCGGACGATCCTTCTGGAGTTAAAGAGTACATCATTTACCGTGAGGACAAGCAACTAGCGGTTGTTGAAGGAGCTGAAAGCGAATTTGTCGATGCTGATTTGAAATCAGCGCAAACTTATGATTATGAAGTAATGGCTGTAGATAAGTTGGGTAATGAATCTGAGAAGGTAACTCTTTCTGCAAAAACAAAAGTTGTTGAGAAAGTAGAGTCTGATGAAGTTTTAGTAGTTGAAGATATTAATAAGAAAGTACCCACTAGTGAGAGTGAAACTGTATCTAAAGGAAAAGAAACTGACACAGTCAAAGACGTTGGATTAGGGGCCCTACTTCCGAAAACAGCGACAAATACATTTAATTTATTAATAGTAGGTATTGGTTTATTAACAATTGGTAGCATTACTTGGTTCGTTCGCAGAAGAAATGTCTTGAATTCGTAAATAAAAGGGGGCTTTTATCCATGAAGTACTATTTGAAAATCATTACTTCTATTTTATTAACATTCATCGTCGTTATTGGACTGAGTGCTTGCGGAACTTCATTGCAGAAGCCTTCAGGATTAGAAGAAAGTACGGAGCAAAAAACGATAGCGAATGACACGAAAGAAGCAGAAAAGAAGAATGTCGCCGAAAGTAAAGTGAAAGAAGAGTCTGAAGATGCTAAGCCAGATGTGGCTGACTTAAGTAAAGAGGACGTTGAAAAGGAAAAGCAGACTAAGAAGGATTCTAGTGAAAAGCTTGTTAAATCGCTGAAAGAAGATAAAGATCCTTCAGCGGCTGAAACTAAGCGAAGTGAAGTAACACCTAAAAAAAATCAGGAGAAGCCAAAAGTAAAAGAACCAAGTACCAAAAGCGCGAATGAATCGGGTAATACTACGGTTACTAAGTCGGGAAATACAAGTAAAGCAGTAGAAACAGTTAAGAAAAAAGTTGAATCAAATCCAACGGCGAAAGCAACACCAAAGGCAACACCAAAGGCAACACCAAAGGCAACACCAAAGGCAACACCAAAGGCAACAGAAAAACCGACAGAAAAACTAACACCAACACCGGCTCCAAAAGAGGAGGCAAAAGAAGAACCAAAAACCGAGCCGAAAAAGAATACGATTGTCCATTCAATCGTTCTCTCTTCAAGTGAAGTCCCATTGCCACCGACGGAAATGGAAATTAAGGATGGCGATACGGTTTTAGACGCATTGATTAAAATTACCATGGCCAATAAAGTTCATATGGACTACCGCGGAGGACAAGGGGCCACTGCTTATATACAAGGAATGGCCAATGTATATGAATTTGACCGCGGGCAAGGAAGCGGCTGGATGTACCGAGTGAATGGTATTTTCCCAGACCGGGGAGCAGGGGTAGTCCCACTACTTGGCGGCGACCGTGTCGAATGGCTTTATACAACAGATTTAGGCGTTGATTTAGGCGCAAATCTAAAACCATTTAGGCGGTAAAATAGTTGGAAAATACGACCTGACGTGCTTCGCTTCAGGTCGTATTTTTAATAGATATAAAGAGGTGAATATCCAATAGAAGCTGGTTTTCGTTCGTATCATCCAATGGTTCTTGTGAGTTACTATATTGCCGTAGGCGTTCTTCTTCTCTATTTCAATCATCCGTTATTTTTACTGCTCATATTTCTGTTTCTTATAGCACTTAATCTCACGCATGACAGAGGAAAAGAAATGAAGAAATGGCTACCACTGCTCTTAATTATGAGTAGTATTATTGTTATGTTAAATCCATTTTTAGTTTCTAGAGGAACTACTATTTTGTTTTACTTTCGTGGAAAACAAGTGACGGTAGAAGCATCAGTTTACGGAGTGGTTATGTCGTTATCAATCGTAGGCATTATCATATTATTTATTTCGTTTAATTTAATTTTAAATGGAAATAAGTTCTTATATATCTTTTCACGCGTTCTGCCGAAACTTGCATTTTTGTCTATGCTAGCAATTCGTTTTGTCCCACTATTACGCGTGCGATTAGGGGAGATTACGGACGTTCAGCGTATTCGAGGGATTGATATGCGGTCGGGTTCCATTTGGAATCGAGCTAAAAGTGGAATGATCCTCTTACAAATATTATTGACTTGGTCACTTGAAGAAGCGCTGGAAACCGCAAATTCCATGGAAGCAAGAGGTTACGGAATAGGAAAGCGTAGCTCGTACCTTCCTTTTCAATGGGAAAGGCGTGATGTCGGTTGGTTGTTGATTATCTGGTTACTTTTCATTGCCTGCCTACTCGGAGGAGTATTAGGCTATGGGAAGATTTTTATTTATCCAGAACTAGGCACCCTGCAATTTTATGCGCTTGATTGGGTCCTGCTTGGATGTCTATTGATTCTAGTGGCGTTTCCACTATTAGTTGAAGGGAGAGAACAGATGCGATGGAAACTATCAAGATAGAAAACCTTAGATTTCAGTTTCCTGACGCTTCCGAATGGGCACTTCAGGGTGTAAATCTCACTGTAAAAGAAGGAGAGTTTATTGTTATTTGCGGTCCCAGTGGTTGTGGGAAGACAACCCTATTACAATTATTAAAAAACGAATTAGCGCCTGCAGGGACTCAGGTAGGTGAAATATATTATAAAAATAGCCAGTTAGCGGATTGGGACAAAAAAACGTTAATCGAGGAAATAGGTTTTGTATCACAAGACCCAGAAAATCAGATTGTTATGGACGAAGTCATGCAAGAAATTGTTTTCGGCCTTGAAAACTTAGGGTATTCGAACTTTGAAATGAGAAAAAGAGTTGCGGAAATGGTCAACTTTTTTGGAATGGAAGATATGTTAACGTTAAAACCATCCGAGCTATCCGGCGGACAAACGCAGATGCTGAATTTGCTTTCCACACTTCTTTTGAAACCGAAGGTCCTGTTGTTAGACGAACCCACTTCTCAGTTAGATCCGATAGCTGCAAGAGAATTACTGACAACATTAGAACGACTAAACCAAGAGATGGGCATAACAATCATTCTGGTGGAGCATCGTCTAGAGCAGTTATTTTCATCTGCGGACCGTATATTATTTATGGAAGAAGGTGCGATTAGTTACGGTGGAGCGAGTCGGCAAGTCATTGAAGAGTTATACGAGCGCGGAAATAAACAACTCATTCCTTATCTACCTTCCTTGGCACGCCTTTATATGGAAACTACAGAAACGGTTGTACGGGAGAAGATTCCGCTTACGGTTAAAGAAGGCAGGGAATGGTTTGTCGGTTTGCCTGAACCATCAATGCTTAAGTTAGAAGGGGAAACGGTTGACTTTAGTAGTAGGGATTTGGCCGTTAGTTTAAAAGATGTATATTTTCAATATCGGAGGGAGAGCCCACCCATCCTGAAAAAGCTTTCTTTGGAAATTAGGGAAGGTGATTTTTTTGCGCTGGTTGGTGGAAATGGATCAGGAAAAACAACGGTTTTGAAAGCATGTATTGGCAGCATTAAGACACAAAGAGGAAAGGTATTGCTACGCGGGGAAAATATAAATAAGTCGCGCAGTAAACAACGATTTGACGGTGTTGCTTATCTGCCGCAAAATCCAAGAACCTACTTTGTTCACGATACAATCGAAAAAGAAATGCGGGAAACAGTCATACGACATAATGTTGCCAATGGTGAATCAGTGATTGTCGAGCTACTTCAAACTTTTGGCATTGCGCATTTGAAAAATCGTCACCCTTATGACTGTTCGGGGGGGGAAATTCAAAAAACTGCTCTCGCTTGTATGCTGATTGCCACTCCTGAAATATTATTTATCGACGAACCGACGAAGGGACTAGATTCAGTTTCAAAAGAAGAATTATCAACGCTTTTACAGCGACTACATAAGTCTGGAATAACGATTATTATGGTAACCCATGATATTGAATTTGCGGCTAAAAATGCGATGAGATGCGCTATGATTTTTAACGGGGAAATTACTGTGACTGGTACGCCAGCGCAATTATTTAAAGGAAATTACTTTTACACGACATCCATAAACCGAGCAAGTCGAGTAAGTGAAGAAAAAGAATCGCTTACGTTAGAGGAGGCATTGTTAAAATGGTAAACAACAGACGTTACTTAACGATTGTTTCCATTTTGATATTCGTCTTGTTGGTCATATCGATTGCTGTCTTTCGGTATAATGCGTATTTAATGTTGAGCTTTCTAATTATTAGCATCATCATGCTTCCGTTTTTTATTCGTTTTGAAATGCGTAAAGTTGCGGTACGAGAAATTGTTATTTTAGCTATGCTTGCCGCAATTGCTGCGGTGGGACGGGTTCCTTTTGCCGGTTTGCCAAGTGTTCAACCAACTTCATTTGTTATTATTATGGCTGGTTTGGCATTCGGTGCGGAATCTGGATTTATTGTCGGCGCAGTCGCTGCGATAGTGTCGAATATATTTCTCGGTCAAGGCCCTTGGACGCCGTGGCAAATGTATGCTTGGGGCATGATGGGGATGAGTGCGGGGCTTCTCCGAAATACGTGGTGGATGTCAAAACTATGGGGGAAGGCCGTATTTGGATTTATATGGGGATACCTATTCGGTTGGTTCATGAATTTATGGATTATAGTAAGTAATTTGGAAAACATGACCTGGGAAGCGTTCTTGGGGATTTATTTCGCCAGTATTTATTTCGATTTAGCTCATGGCATAGGCAACGTATTCTTTATTCTCGTCTTTGGTGCCAGTTGGTTTAAAATTCTGCAGCGATTTCAGAGAAAGTATGGCTTATTGGAGGCTTAGCGAATAATTCACAGGTTTTGATTCGCATTGCTTAGAAAAGTGTTAAACATTTTATAGTCGTAAGGTCCCGACTTGCAAGCAAATTGGATTGAGTGCAAGGAAATGCTCTACCGGTGCAAGCAAAGATTGGAAGAGTGCAAGCAAAGAGTAGTCGGGTGCAAGCAAATGACATCCGGGTGCAAGCATAAAAGTCGAAACGGAATTAAAGCTAAAAAGAGATATTTAAGAAGGCTTTAAGTGTTTTTTAGGAAAACAATGGTTTTATTGCGCCGAAACTGTAGTGCCAAAGTAATAATTCGCTGATAAGTACCCCGTGGGCGCTGATATCGGGATGTCGAGCGCTGATAAACTACTTCCAACCGCTGATAACCAGTACGCGAACGCCGATAACTCGTACTCGACGGCTGATTTCACAAAAACGTTCGTTTCACGGAATGATAGTGCAATCAACCAAACCACTCTTTCTCGACACAACCTTTATATGTAGTATAATAAGAACCGGATACAAATTACATAGACCAAACATAAAGGTGCCTCGTCATAATTGTCGAGGTTAAAAGGGAAGTCGGTTTAATGCCGACGCGGTCCCGCCACTGTATGTGTGAGCAAGTCGAAAAAAAGTCACTGGAAATCAGTTCCGGGAAGACGCGACAAGCTGCGAGCACGAGCCAGGAGACCTGCCTTTATGAATCGCCCATACGCCTACGAGGATTAGGATTGGTGGAAATCGGCACCTTTGTGTTTAGATTTTTACTGACTTTATTCCTCCGTAATGATACGGGGGATTTTTATTTGGAAAAACAGGAGGAAATTAAATGAAGAAAAAATGGCAATTATGGCTCACATCAATTTTAGCAGTGTTCTTGCTTTCAGCATGTGGCGGCACGGCAACAGAAGATAAGCCGAAAGTAAATGAAACACCAGAAGTAGAAACAGTTGAAGAAGGCACATTCCCGCTTACATTGACTGATGCAGTAGGTAATGAAGTAACTTTAGAAACAGCGCCAGCAACGGTTGTTTCAATGATGCCGAGCAACACGGAGATTTTATTTGAACTTGGACTTAATGAAGAAATAATCGGTGTCAGTGATTATGACGATTATCCTGCTGAAGCTTTGGAAAAAGAAAAAATTGGCGCGCAGGAATTTAACGTTGAAGCTATCGTAGCTATGGATCCTGAAATTGTATTTGGGCATGAATCAGCATTCGGAATGGCCGAAGATGGTTATGAACAAATTCGTGCAGCGGGAATTCCTGTATTTATCGTGAAAAATGCAACGAACTTTGATGAAACGTATGATACGATTGAAACAATGGGTAAAGCAATGGGTAAAGCAGAAAAAGCTAATGAAATTATCGAAAGCATGAAAGCAAAAGTTGCTGAAGTGTTAGAGAAGACAGACTCAGTTGAAAACAAAAAGACTGTATTTGTAGAAACATCACCAGCTCCTGAAATTTACACGCCAGGAAAAAACACATTTATGCAAGAAATCCTTGATATGGTCGGCGCAGAAAATATTGCGGCTGACGAAGAAGGTTGGGTCATGATGGATCCGGAAGTAATCGTAGATAAAAATCCGGATGTCATTGTCGTTATGTATGACTATATCGACACGGCTGTTGAAGATGTCTATAAACGTGACGGATTCGATACGATCACTGCAATTAAAGACGAACAAGTAATTCAAGTAGATGAAAACATAACGAGCCGTACAGGTCCACGCCTTGCAGAAGGACTGGAAGCAATCGCGAAAGCAATTTACCCTGAGGTTTTCGGTGAGTAAATCAAGCGTTGCCTACATCGTTTCCGCCGCCACACTTCTTGTGGTGGTGTGGCTCGGTGTTTCGATTGGATCGGTGAAAATACCGATTAGTACGCTATGGAATACAGGAGCGGATACGACAGCGACGAACATCTTATGGAAAATAAGAATGCCGCGTGTTATATTGGCCGGACTTGTCGGCGCATCGCTGGCGATTTCCGGTGCTGCTTTTCAAGGGCTATTAAAGAATCCGCTTGCTGATCCATACACACTCGGAGTGTCATCCGGCGCCTCGGTCGGTGCTGTGATGACGCTCTTTTTTGGTATATCGATACCGATTTTAGGCACTTATACGCTACCCATATTTAGTATGATAGGCGCGGCACTTACGATGTTTCTTGTTCTTGGGTTTGCGCGACTTGTCGACAGGGCCATGAAAATGGAAACAATTATTTTGACAGGTATTATTTTCGGTTCGTTTCTAGGTTCGGTTTTGTCACTCATGATTGCGCTGACAGGAGAAGAACTTCGCCAAATTATCGGATGGCTTCTCGGGAGTGTTTCGATGCGTGGCTGGAATCATATTACAATGATTTTGCCGTTTGTAATTGTTGGTTCCGTAATGCTTTGGTTAAATCGTCGCGAACTAAATGCGATGCTATTCGGGGAAGAACGTGCACATCATTTAGGTGTTAATGTGAAGCGGCGAAAATTTGCGATTTTAATTGGCGGCTCGATTTTAACAGGTTCAGCCGTTGCAGTATCAGGGACAATTGGCTTTATCGGCCTCGTAGTTCCGCACATGACACGACTTTTATGGGGGGCAGATCATCGTCATTTGCTCACGCTTTCATTTATGAACGGTGCCTCGCTCCTTATTATTTGTGATTTAATCGCGCGGACTATTATTTCACCGACGGAACTTCCAGTTGGCGTCATTACGGCGTTTATCGGCGCACCTGTATTTGCGTTTATTTTCTACAGACAAAGAAGAAAGGGAGCTATGTAACATGCTACAAGTTGAAAATGTTTCAGGTGGTTACGGCAATAGCCTCGTTGTAAAATCAGTTAGCTTTGACGTGAAAAAAGGGGAAGTACTCGGGATTTTAGGGCCAAATGGCAGTGGTAAATCAACATTGCTGAAAATTATCTCAGGCATTCTAAAAGCAGAGAGCGGGACCGTGACCATCGACGGGAAAAGTGCGTCGCTTTATTCGCAAAAAGAATTTGCAAGGAAAGTTGCCGTGTTGCCGCAATTACATGCCCATGCATTTTCACATACCGTCCGAGAAACCGTAGAACTTGGGAGATATCCACATCAGGCAGGGTTATTTTCTTCCTGGTCAAATGAGGACGAGCGAGCCGTAACTGAAGCGCTGGAAAATACGGCGATAACGCGTTACGAGAAACAGTCCATCGAACTCCTGTCCGGAGGCGAGCAGCAACGCGTTTTCGTTGCACAAGCACTCGCACAAGAAGCACCAATATTGTTATTAGATGAACCAACAAATCATTTAGACATCGCGCATCAACAGCAACTACTCGACACAATACGAAATCAAGCAGTCGATAAAGGACTTACGGTGATCTCGGTATTCCACGACATTAACTTAGCGGCAATGTACTGCGACCGTTTACTATTATTGGATAAAGGCGAGGTATCTAAAATCGGTTTGCCACAAGATGTGGTGAAAGAAGAAGCAATTGAAGCCGTTTATAAAGCGCGTGTCAAAACACAGCCCCACCCTGAAATGCCCAAACCACAAATCACCTTACTTCCTGATACAAAAGATGAAATTCGAGTAGCTGTTGTGTCCAAAGAAGACTTTTCTGTTTCAAAGGAATTCGTTGCACTGCAAACAAAAATCCCACTTAAAACGTTATCATCCGCGGTCCATAACGCTGGATTAGGTTGGTATAAAACATTTGTGAATCGCCATGTCGACAGCAATTACAATGCAGATGACGTAAAAACTGAAATGGCTGCATATCTAGAGAAGCAAGGCTTTCCACTGAATGAAACAGTAGGAATGATGACTGCTGTTTTGACAGAGCACGTAGAAATAGGTGTATATGAAGGCGATTTCGGAACGGTCTTAATTGCCGTCACGGCCGGAATAGGTAATGCGGTAGATGTATCCAAAGCACGCAGTCGCGATGAAGCTCCGCGGGTTGGAACAATAAACACATGGGTAATTATTAACGGAGAGTTGCCAGACGAAGCGTTCATTCAAGCGATGATTACCGCGACAGAAGCAAAGGCGAAAGCGCTCCAAACTGAAAATGTAAAAGATCAACTGACGGGAACAATCGCAACAGGCACATCGACAGACAGTTTACTCGTGGCTGCCACGCAACAAGGGGAATGGCTACCATATGCCGGCCCTATTACGTCACTTGGGAAATTGGTTGCACACGGTGTATACGAATGCACAGTTAAAGCAGTACAAGCTTATAAGAAAGCGAAAGGATGGACGACTTGATACCAGCACACTTTTTAGCCATCGCCATCGGTTTTTTCCTTGATTGGATAATCGGAGATCCACCAAAATGGCCACATCCGGTTCGTTGGATAGGTACATTTGTTTCAAAAATGACCGCTATTTTAAATAAAGGAAAATTCCGCACAGCAAAAGGTGCATTTTTGCTCGCGCTGACCACATTAATTGTTTTCAGCCTAGTATTTTCTGTAACCGTTTTTGCTTATTCCATTCATTTATTTGCAGGAATTGCCGCAGAAAGTATACTGATTGCGATTGGTCTTGCTCAAAAAAGTCTGCGCGTGGCTGCACTCGATGTGTACCGACCACTTGCTGATGGTAATTTAAGTGAAGCACGTAAAAAGCTGTCCATGATTGTCGGCCGTGATACCGAGAAGTTAAATGAAAGCGAAATTGTGCGCGCAACAATTGAAACTGTTTCTGAAAATACAGCGGACGGTGTTACGTCACCACTCTTTTGGGCCTTTTTATTTGGAGCACCGGGCATATGGGTATATAAAACAGTGAATACACTCGATTCCATGATTGGCTACAAGGATGAGCGTTACGAAAAGTTCGGTAAATTTGCAGCGCGGACAGACGATGTGATGAACTTCATCCCCGCACGAATTACGGGGCTGTTTATTATTTTATATGCGTCGAATAAAGGCGGGATTTCATTTTTTAAACGCTTTGCTGGTTGGACCAAGGATGCGCGTCGACACGCGAGTCCTAACAGTGGTTATTTGGAAGCGGCGACAGCTTGGCAACTGGGCATCACATTAGGCGGAAAATCGACCTACCGCGGGAAAAAATCAGAGCGCTCTGAAATCGGACCTGGCAAATTTCCGCTAGAAGCTTCTTACATAAAAGCGTCTGTATTTGAAATGCATACGACCTCATTTATATTTTGGATACTATTTACGATTATTGGAGTGTTGTTTAATGGATTTACCTAAACACGGTGCGAATCCGTCCAAGGTTTATGCGAATCTTGGGATTGAACGTCCCACTGATGTCGTTGATTTCAGTGAGAACGTTAATCCTGCGGGTCCCCCAAAAATCATTCAAGAAGTATGGGCGGATCTTGCAACGAAAATCACGGCCTATCCAGATCCTGACGGCGAACCGTTTTTATCGGCAGCTGCAGCGTTTCACGGTGTTGAAAAAGCGTCTATTTTCGTTGGAAACGGTGCGGCGGAACTGCTTGCATTCGTTGCGGAACGCTACCGCGGGGAGAAGGCGATCGTCGTCCATCCAACTTTTTCCGAATATGAAGCGACTTTGGTGGCAAAAGAAGTGGACGTTATTCGGGTTTTATCAACTGAAGAAAACGGATTCAAATTACCCATCAATCAGATTAAAGAGGCGATGGAATCAGCATCTGTTCTTTATTTATGCACCCCGAATAATCCGACGGGCATCTTGCCAGAACGCGATGATCTGGATAACATCATCCGTTTCGGAGCGGAAAAAGATTGTGACATTGTCCTAGATGAAGCTTTCATTGATTTCATCGGAGAGTCTAGTTCCTTTATTTCGGAATTAAGTGAAAATCCTCATGTGACAATCATTCGGTCTATGACGAAAATGTATGCCATTCCGGGAATCCGGCTTGGCTATGTCTTGGCACATCCAACAATTATTAATGAAATAAAAGCACTTGCACCGCACTGGAATGTGAATGGTGTGGCGGCACATATCGGAGCGCTTTGTTTAGACGCGGACAAATACCGGGAACGAGCCATTCAACATAGCAATGGGGAACGATTAAAAATGAAGGTATTTCTAGAAGCACGCGGTTGTATTGTGACTGACTCCGAAGTGAACTTTCTAACGTTCAAACCAGGAGAAGGGCAGACCGCGCGTAAACTGTACTTGGATTTATTGAACAAAGGAATTGTGCTCCGGCATACTGAAAACTTTCAAGGGATGGACGGCCATTGGCTGAGGATTGGTATGAAAAAAGTAGCGGAAATGAATGTTCTTAAAGAGGAGCTGGCGCGATGGTTCGTGGCAAACTGACCTTCATTAGCGGCGGCGTTCGAAGTGGGAAAAGTGCATTTGCTGAAAGGCAGCTCGTCACAGCATCCAAGCGTAACGGCGGGCGTCTTGTCTATATCGCATCTGGGGTAAAGACGGATATAGAGATGAAAAAGCGAATCGACAAGCACCAAATCCACCGCGCAGAACATAATTGGACTACTTTTGAACAGCCGGTGAAGTTGGAAGAATTACTCCCGTCGATTCAGCAAGGGGACTTTGTCTTGTGGGATTGTTTAACGACGTGGTTAGCAAATGAATTGTACGCTGGTTGGGAAACGGGAACGCCGTGCATTCAACAGCCGGGCTGTATGGAACAAAAAGAAGCAGAACTTTATAAAACAATCGATGCGCTAGTAGACAAAGTCGCAGAGCTAGTCATTGTTTCGAATGAAGTACTCGATGAATTGCCGTCAGCCGATGCAGAGACCGAACTATATAGTATGTGGCTTGGTCGAATTCATCAAAGGCTTGTTGTGAAGGCGAACACTGCGATTGAGATGGACTACGGCATCGCGGATTATTGGAAGAAGTGATAGGTGTGACGCCACCGTTAATTTCCGCTACAGGTGGACGCTTTCCGCGGGGCGGGAGGTGAGTCTCCTCGTCGCAGGCTCCTGCGGGGTCTCACCTGTCCCGCTCAATCCCGCCGGAGTCGCCACCTTCCGCTTCAATTAACTAACTTTTATTCTTTCCTAATGATTAAAAAACTTCATTCCAACGTAAAAGGAGGTTTTGCAATGAATGGTTTGATTGTTTTGGGTACAGCATCGGATTCTGGGAAAACGATGATTTGTGCGGCGCTATGCCGTATATTATCCGATGAAGGAATTCGGGTAACGCCTTTTAAATCACAAAATATGTCCGGGTTTTCGGCAATAACGGAAAATGGTGAAGAGATGAGCCGTGCGCAGTTCATACAAGCAGAGGCCGCGAGAACAATTCCGTCGATCTATATGAATCCGATTCTATTAAAACCCGTAGCCGAGATGAAATCAGAAGTACTCTTTTTCGGGGAGAAGTTTGGACCCGTAGCGGGCATGATGTACCGAGAACAGTTTTTCAAACGCGGTATTGAGGCAATCCACACTGCACTAGCCAAGCTTTCGGAGACATACGAAACAGTCATTATCGAAGGAGCAGGCAGCCCAGCGGAAGTAAATCTCAATGACCGAGAAATTGTCAATATGCGTGTTGCTGAAATTGCAAATGTACCCGCTGTGTTAGTGGCTGATATCGACCGCGGCGGCGCAATTGCATCCGTCGTTGGAACACTGCAGCTTTTATCGCCAGCACATCGTTCGCGTGTAAAAGCGATCATCATCAATAAATTTCACGGCGACCTTTCTTTATTCCGAGAGGGTGTTGAATTTATCGAAGAATACACGGGAATCCCTGTTGTAGGTGTCATTCCATACAAACTAGACCACGGAATTGAAGAGGAAGACGCAAATCGTCCTTTTGTCGAGGCTCCTGTTGGCGTCGATATATACGATGCTTGGGCGGCGCATGTGAAGGGGCATCTTAACTGGCCGCTAATGAAGGAAATTCTTGCACAATCCGAGGGTACAACATGAACGGTTTACTGCTCGCAATTCAATTTTTCACAGTGCTTCCGATTAAAAAAGAATTGCCGATCGGTCGAAAAGAAGTGACGGCAATGTTTATAGCACTTCCGTTCGTCGGCGCGGCAATTGGCGCAGTTATGTACGCGGTTTCTCTGTTGATGATTGATGTGATCGGCACGGGAACGCTTCTTACAGCGGTCTTTATCGTCTTGACAGGCATCATACTGACAGGCGGTTTACATCTAGACGGTTGGGCAGATACGGGCGATGCATTTTTCTCCTATCAAGACCGTGAAAAACGGCTGGAAATATTGGAAGACCCACGTCTAGGCGCATTTGGGACGATGGCACTTGTCCTACTTATCATTGTTAAGGTTGCATTGTTTCATGAAATCTTGGCGCAAGACCTCGGACATATCGCGTTATTTATCGCCTTGCCACTTCTTGCACGGGTGGGCATGAATCTTTATTTATCTACAATCAAGTCTGCTAAGAATAAAGGGCTTGCTTACTTTTTCAAAGAAAAGATTGGGACGGGTAGTGTCAATCTATTGTCGATGGTTATCGGAGGCGCAGTTCTAGTCGGTCTCGGCTATGTAGTTGGAAACGCGGTGCTTCCTCTTCTTTTATTCGCAGTCATTGCTGTAGGACTTATCCTCTTCCGAAACTGGTCGCTGAAACATTTCGGCGGAGTTACTGGAGATTTACTTGGTACGTTTATTGAAGGAATGGAGGCGCTGTTATGGATAGTCGTGTTAGTCTCACTTTAATACGTCACCTTCCAACGCTTGGTAACCAACAACGGCAGTACATCGGGTGGACTGACGAAGCGATTGTGGATATCAACGGAACAAACAGTAAGCTCCCATGGGAACCTAAAACTGTTTACGGGAGCGACTTACTTCGTGCTAAAGAAAGCGCAGCGCTCTATTTTCCCGAAGCAACCTATAAACCTGATTGGCGTTTTCGTGAAAGTCATTTCGGGGATTGGGAAGGTAAAACGTATGATACGTTGAAAGATAATAAGACCTACCGTAATTGGATTGACAATCCGTATGGACATGCGCCCCCAAATGGTGAAAGTTTACTGGAAACAGAAACCCGTGTAGTGGCGGCAGTGGCGGCGTTGCCCGACGATGAGAAAAATCATTTTGTTGTTACGCACGGAGGCCCAATTCGGCTACTATTAACGCAGTTATCACCAATGAAACAGGATTTCTGGTCGTGGATGATTCCGCATGGTTCCATTTGGCGCCTAGAATGGGACAACATCAACGATTTTAAGGAGGGGAAGCGGTGCACGTCATTATCGGAGGTGCCCATAACGGGAAACGAGCATACGTGAAAACGCTCATAAAAGAGCAAGGCAATAATCACGTACAATGGTTCGAGGGTGAGTTACCCAAACCGGGAAGTGAAAGCGTTGTTCTTGCTGGGCTTGAGAAATGGCTAGAACAATGTGGACTTGGTGAAGAAGAAGCAATTGCTCGTGTCATAAAATCAGTGGAAAACCGAGCTGCAATACTTATTTTAACTGATATTGGACGAGGTATTGTTCCAATAGAAGCCTCGCAACGCGAACTACGCGATGTTTGCGGGCGTTTGTATCAAAGATTATTGGCCAAAGCAGACGAAGTAACACGTATTTGGTACGGCATTGCAAAAACCATAAAGAAAAGGGGAGAATTATCATGAAGATTTATACAAAAACAGGGGACAAAGGGAAAACAAGTTTAATAGGCGGTCGCGTGGACAAAGACGATCTTCGCGTTGAAGCATACGGCACAATGGACGAATTGAATTCATTCGTCGGAAAAGCAATGACGGAGCTTGATCCGCAGATTTTCATGGATTTACTAGACGACCTTGAGGCGATTCAAAACGAATTATTCGACGGCGGGGGAGATCTTTCCAACGTGATGAAAGAGCGTCATTACAAATTGACTGAAGAACCAATTACCGTATTAGAAAAGCGGATTGATGAATTAATGGAAGAAGCACCACCACTAGAAAAATTCATTTTACCAGGTGGATCGCCTGCAGCTGCAACGCTTCATATCGCAAGAACGGTCACGAGAAGAGCTGAACGTAAAACAGTAACACTGATGAAATCGGAAGATGATGTATCACCAGTTGTTGTGCGCTATTTAAATAGACTCTCCGATTACTTTTTCGTTGCAGCACGCATAGCAAATTCGCGAATTAATATTGCAGATAATGAATATGTGCGCAGTGCAAAAGTATTTAGAACGGAAAAGACAGATAAGAAATCGGGTGAGTAATCGGTGCAAGTTAAAAGGTTAACAGTTACAGCAATGTTCGCGGCGTTATGTGCGGTAGGGGGCTTACTAATTATCCCCCTGGGCATTGGTTCGACTGCACTTGACTCGGCACCAGCGCTCGTATCGGCTGCATTTTTACCACCAGTTTATGCGGGCATTGTTGCGTTATTAGGCCACACAGCTTCAGCGATGTATGCGGGATTTCCATTAGGCCCATTTCATGCACTCATTGCGCTTGAAATGTTTATCATTGTTGCAGTTTTTGCACGTCTGCATCAAGTGAAGCGCAATGTGTTGAAATGGGTGTTTTTCATTATTGCGAACGGTTTACTTGCGCCGCTTCCTTTTTACTTCTTAATTTCGCCAGCCTTTTTCATAGGCGCACTGCCATCAATCTTTATCGCAACCGTTGCTAACGCTGCTATTGCGGCTGTCGTCATACCAGCGCTTCGCAATGTTACGAGTGGCCAGTTGGGTGAACTGCGATGAGGAATGCAATTGAAATAGGGAACGACTTCATCGTAACAACGGATAATTCAGGCGGTATCGGTGAAAAATCAGCGGATTTCGTTACTGTCCCAGATCGTGTGACAGCCCATTTTGCGGCGCGTGTCACACTTCTTGAACAGTGGTCGGCAAATGCTGAACCGGTAACTGTGTTAATTCATAATTTCAGCGGCAGTTCAAGTTGGGAAAATTACGTGCAAGGTGTGAAGGATTTGTTCCAAGAGGTGGGGCTGGATGTACCGTCAATTAGCGGAAGTACGGAAACAAATATTGAACTCGTACAATCCGCTGTGGCGGTGACGATGATCGGCAAGAAGAAAGAGGTTCGTCCCGTTGGTGATTTGACATGGTTTACATACGGCACGCCACTTGTAGGCGAAGAAGTGATAGTGCGAGCGGACGAAGTTGCGTCAGTTCGCAAAATTTATGAAGCGATTAACCGTGGGGTCGTCCACCGAATTTGGCCAGTAGGGTCGAAAGGCATAGTAGAAGAAATTCGAAATATGACAGGAAATAACGAAGCGGTTGTTGAAACCGTGCTGGACACTAAAAAGTCTGCAGGACCTTCCACCGTAGTTTTATTAGCTATCTCGGCTGAAAAATTAGCAGAAGCGAAAAGTCTTTTTGGTGCACATTTGAAAGATATACATATTGAATAATAATACTGTCAATTTTAATTTCGCGTAATTCATGGTAAGCTTTTCAAACACTTTTTAGTTTTTGATGAAAGATACATAACGGTATAGTCATGGAATAATTGTCGACAATAGAACACGGGAAGGAGGAATTGAACTTGAATCTTCAAAAAGCTGCATTGTTGCTAATAGATTTGCAAAAAGAAGGCGGAACATCGAATGTAGCTGGAATGGATCAAATTTTGCAGAAAACAGCTTTGCTTATTAAAAGCTGCCGTGAAATGAACATCCCTATTATCTACACGCGACATATTAACCGAGGCGATGCAATCGGGCTGGCTAATAAGGAGCCATTAAACGCTCAAGGAGAACCGCTTTATTATCATGATAAAACGGATGCGATTGAAGTGGCCGATCTCATTAAACCTGAACCGCATGACATTATTATAGATAAATATCGCTATAGTGGCTTTCATGAGTCTAGTTTAGATTTAATGTTAAAGGGACTAGGGATAGAGCATTTAATAATTGGTGGCGTACTGACAGATGTCTGTGTCATCTCAACGGCCATGGATGCTTATTATCGTGATTATCAGGTGAGTCTAGTCGAGGACATTTGTGGCACAACGACTGAAGGTGCTCATATGGCTGCAGTTTTAATGATGGCGAACTGGATCTATGACCTTCAAATATATGAAGCAGCAGAACTTTGCAAACGACTGAACAAGGAAGAATTTCGCGTTTGGACGTCTAGTGAACCGGATGAACTTCAGTTTACACCAGATAATATGAGAGACGTGTTTTCTAAAATAACGGCTCAAAAGTAACTCTATAAGTTGAAATGAAGAATTCGACTTTTTAATTGATTGAAGTGAATAGTGGCGACCCTGTTGGGATTAGCGGTAGCCCGTTGAAAAAATTACCTTTTAAAATGAAATTTAGTTGGTTGGAGTGTAAATCGGCGACTCCAGCGGGAACAGCGAGCCGAACGACGTAGGGTTCGGTTTGTATAATTTCTGTGTCCTTTACAGAAATTATACATGTACTTGATTTTGGCCCCACAGGAAGAGCCGTCACGAAGAACGGCTTTTGCGACCGAAAAGCGTTAGCGTTTGGGAGCACGGTTTAAGCGACGAGGAGACTGAAGCAGTGCCCGCGGAAAGCGTCAGGGAAAGATTGAACTGTAACTTTCCGCACTGTCCGATTGGAACGGAAACCAACGGCTTGTTTGAGGTAGAATATTTAGGTGACAAATAGCTATTAATTAATTCGAAAAAAGAACCGTACGTCAAGAAAGGGATGGAAGAATTGTCGAAAGCAAGTGAAGAAGAGCCCGGGTACCAGGGGCAGGGAAGTCCGGCTCCTGGTAAAAAGGTTGAAACGATAGAGTATTACGCAACAGATGAAGTGCCAATGAGCCAGAGAAACATCGGTTTTTTTGACATGATTGCCATATGGGTCGGAGCAAATTCAAATAACGCCTCTTGGTACGTAGGAGGAACAGTGGCAGGTGCGGCATTTGCGGGTGCGATTTCGGTAACCTTAATCGCCAACCCAATTGCTTATATTATCCTTGCACTCGTTGGTTATATGGGTTTTAAAGTAGGAACATCGACAATGGCTTTAACGAGACCTGCGTTTGGCATCAAGGGAAGTGCCTTGCCGACTGTTTTAAACACAATTGTCTTTTTAGGCTGGGCGGTCGTTAATACCTTTATAGCCGTTATTTCGATGAGCTTTATATTTAGTGATCTATTTGGGTGGCCAGCATACGGTGAACCCGGCAGTGCCGGACCGATGATTATTGGAATTATTGTGATGACAATATTAAACTTGGCTGCGGTTTCTTTAGGTAGAAACTCAATTAAAATAGTTGAAAGAATCGGGATGGTTCTTGTCCTCGTGTTAGGCGTTTGGATCACGACGGTTGTCTTGAAGTCGCATTCAATGGCCGACATTATTGCGTGGAAGCCACCCGCTGATTTAAAAATGCCAACGGGCGTCGCAATTGATGTTATGGCAGCTTTCAGTTTAGCATGGGTGCTTGGTGTGGCAGAATTTACCCGCTATACACGCTCTGTTAAAACAGCGACTGTTGCACCTTTAATTGGAGCATTGGTAGCATTAGCTTGGTTCGCTTTCGTAGGGATCATTTCAACAATCGGTGCAGCTTTGACGACGGGTGTTTATGATCCGAATAACTCTGATCCAAGTTCACTTGTGACGAATCTCGGCCTGGGTTGGGTAGCATTAGTACTAATTGTCGTAGCGTGCGTGACAACAAACGTCGTAAACTTAATGGCCGCTGGAATTTCAGTGACGAATGTGACGAGAAAAGTGAAACCACTTCACTCAATTTGGCTCGTAACTGTTATTTCAGGTGTCCTTATGCTCGTTCCGCTTTATATGACAAGCTTCCTTGATACATTTATGATTTTCCTTGAGTACATTGGGATGGTTTTAAGTGCACTACTTGGAATATTAGTAGCAGACTTCTACTTCGTACATAAAAAACGTTATGATGTAAAACAATTTGATGTAGTAGGTGGAAAATATTGGTACCATAAAGGCGTCAATTTGAAAGCCGTATCTGTCTGGGCACTAGGCGTTGTATTTTTCTTGGTAGTTCAAAACGTAGGATTCATTATGAATACAACAGGAGCAGTATATCCAACGATTCTAGCGACTGCAATACTATACAGCTTCATTTCACGAATTAAGAAATAGAGAGTTATTTAATCATGACTCTCTTAAGTGACTAACTTAATGGGGTAAATAAAAAACGAGCGGCCCCTAAAAAGGGGTTCGCTCGTTTTCTTATTAATCTTCGAATTCACCGAAAATCTCATCTCTCGTTTGATCATAAGACTTTTGCAGGTTTTGTAACTGAACTTCTTTTTCATCTTGCCGCAAAGTGGTCGAGTTGTTTATTTCCGCTTCAAATTTTGAATACGCAACAGCGAGTGGCGTTGCTTTGTTCATACTGTAATTAGTCATTATTGCTTCTTTGAATGAATCTTTATAATAAGCAGTTGTTCCTGTTTTCATGTTCTATCGTCTCCTTAATAATAAAAAAGCATCCTCTTGGTGCTGCACCCCAAAAGTTAGAGCTAAAAATCTAACTCTTGGGGTGTTTTTATATGGCGAAATATAGTGATGAATTTAAATTAATGATAGTTAAAGAATATCTTGAAGGACCTCTAGGATATGAGCTGTTAGCTCAAAATTATGG
>NZ_JAHNZW010000022.1:0-41204 GCF_026931025.1 Sporosarcina sp. G11-34
CTTGCCAAGGTCGGGGTCGCGGGTTCGAATCCCGTCTTCCGCTCCATTTATTTGCCGGGGTGGCGGAACTGGCAGACGCACAGGACTTAAAATCCTGCGGTAGGTGACTACCGTACCGGTTCGATTCCGGTTCTCGGTACCATTTTTTACATGTACAAATATAAGCGCCCGTAGTTCAATTGGATAGAGCACTTGACTACGAATCAAGAAGTTGTAGGTTCGACTCCTGCCGGGCGCACCATTTTTTTGAAAAACATTATAATTCTCGGGAAATAGCTCAGCTTGGTAGAGCACTTGGTTTGGGACCAAGGGGTCGCAGGTTCGAATCCTGTTTTCCCGACCATTAAGTTTTTTAAGCTGGTATTTCGCTTAAACAAACATCTAATACCCTATTAAGGGGCCTTAGCTCAGCTGGGAGAGCGCCTGCCTTGCACGCAGGAGGTCAGCGGTTCGATCCCGCTAGGCTCCACCATTAGTTTTGTTTTAAAAGTATTTTTTATATCTTGGCGGCGTAGCTCAGCTGGCTAGAGCGTCCGGTTCATACCCGTAAGGTCGGGGGTTCGACTCCCTCTGCCGCCATCTTCAAAGGACCTTTAGCTCAGTTGGTCAGAGCAGACGGCTCATAACCGTCCGGTCGCAGGTTCGAGTCCTGCAAGGTCCACCATTTCTTTTGAAGTTTCTGGAGGAATACCCAAGCCTGGCTGAAGGGATCGGTCTTGAAAACCGACAGGGGTGTCAAAACCCGCGGGGGTTCGAATCCCTCTTCCTCCTCCATTATTTTTTTAAAACACGAACTTCGTGTTTTAAAGAAACATTCTATTACTTAGGTTTAGATGGAAAATGTAATTAAAGTAATGTTTATAAAGTTAACTATACTATTATCGCGGGGTGGAGCAGTGGTAGCTCGTCGGGCTCATAATCCGAAGGTCACAGGTTCAAATCCTGTCCCCGCAACCAATTTTAAACGTTAGTAAGTCTTACATAGTATTATTTATACCGTTTATCAAAATAAGTAAATTTAATACACATAGTAACTATTATAATAATATTGTCGCGGGGTGGAGCAGTGGTAGCTCGTCGGGCTCATAATCCGAAGGTCACAGGTTCAAATCCTGTCCCCGCAACCAAAAAGGTCCCGTGGTGTAGCGGTTAACATGCCTGCCTGTCACGCAGGAGATCGCGGGTTCGATTCCCGTCGGGACCGCCATTTTAAAGAAGTGATATATTTATTGGCTCAGTAGCTCAGTCGGTAGAGCAAAGGACTGAAAATCCTTGTGTCGGCGGTTCGATTCCGTCCTGAGCCACCATTTTTATGCGAGTGTAGTTTAATGGTCAAACCTCAGCCTTCCAAGCTGATGATGAGGGTTCGATTCCCTTCACTCGCTCCAATTTTAGGGCCTATAGCTCAGCTGGTTAGAGCGCACGCCTGATAAGCGTGAGGTCGGTGGTTCGAGTCCACTTAGGCCCACTATTCCGCAGTAGCTCAGTGGTAGAGCAATCGGCTGTTAACCGATCGGTCGTAGGTTCGAATCCTACCTGCGGAGCCATATTATGGGGAAGTACTCAAGCGGCTCAAGAGGTGCCCCTGCTAAGGGCATAGATCGCGTAAGCGGTGCGAGGGTTCGAATCCCTCCTTCTCCGCCATAATTTTGGCCCCTTGGTCAAGCGGTTAAGACACCGCCCTTTCACGGCGGTATCACGGGTTCGAATCCCGTAGGGGTCATTAAAGGATTTTCGATGAATTTGTCGAAAAGACCTATCCACAGAGGTTTATCAACACGAACTTTGTGTTGAAAATAGCTATCCATAAAGGTCTATCTGGTATACTTACCGGATAGACCTTTTCTGTATCTCTTATCAAAAATTAGTTTTAATAGTAAAGTAATTACCGTGAAGTATCAATAAAAAACTGTTTCATTTACTGGGTTTTATACAGTAAGTGAAACAGTTTTTTTATTGTTCATTATATTACTAATGGGTTAAGACTCGTTTGGAATATCAGTAATGCTGTTTCCAACGATTTTATCAATATATGAAGTGTCGTCATCATTTTTATCTGAATAAGTTGGATTTTCGCTATCTGTAAAGTCGGATGGGCTGTCAGATGTACCGAACTCTGCGACCTCTTTGAAACTGTTCTCATAATCAAGGGCTCGGCCATCCATCGTACTTTCAAAGGGATTCTTCACTGAGTTTACTGTTGCGTCTTCCTTAACAGATTGTTCTTCTTCTTTGGCGTGTTCGATACATAAGGTCGTATATGGGACAGCTTCCAGTCGTTCGAAAGAGATGTCTTGTTTGCATACTTTACACTTGCCGTAAGTCCCTTCTTCCATTGCCGCTAAAGCGTCATTAACCTTTCCGAGTTCGGATTCAGCATGCTCATGTAGTGCCAAATCCTTTTCTCTGTCAAACAGTGCGGTTCCCATATCTGCGGGATGGTTATCGTACATTGAAAGCTCACCAGATGTTTCCTTAATTCCCTTTTTTGGATAGGTTTCATCCTCAAGTGTCTTTGATTGATCTTTCATTTCAAGTAATGCTTCCTTTAAAGTAGATTTCTGCATGTCATTTATCATATAAATACACATCCATTTCATATTTAAATGTAGTATGGTCATCTTCGTTCAATTAATCAAAAAATATTTATGTATGAAAAAAACTGTCTAATATCCTGAGTGAAGCCAGGAGATTAGACAGTTTTTATTTTTATTAAAACAGATGTCCAATAAGGATACCGATTCCCAATAATAAACCGAACAATGTGTTTGTGATTGCGGTATCTTTCATTGCGGGGGCGACTTGTAATGGTTGAAGATTATTTCTGAATATAGCTATTGCAGCCATTGGTTTTGGAATACTTAAGAAAATGAGTAAAGCCCATGGTGAAAGGCTTGTAAAAATGACGAGTGCGATAATCCAGCCGTATGAAATGATGAAGAACGACATCAGGATAGTAATTGCACTCGGACGTCCTGTAAGAATCGCCAGGGTCTTTCTACCGCTCTTCTTATCGCCTTCAAGGTCGCGGATGTTGTTAGCCATCATAATTGCAGCGACAAGGAGCATACTAGGTACTGAGAGCATGACAGCCTCGGTGGTAACCGTTCCAGTCTGAATATAAAAGGCGATTAGGATAAGGAACATCCCCATAACAACACCGGATACTAATTCCCCGAATGGCGTGTAAGCAATTGGATATGGTCCACCTGTATAGAAGTAGCCAATAAGCATTGAAACGACACCAACTAAAGCAAGTAACCAGGAAGTTTCCATACATATGTATATTCCGATAAGAACTGAAATTCCGTATAAAAGAAAAGCGAGATTTAAGACGGTTTTTGGTTTGACACCATTACGTACAATAGCTCCGCCAATACCAACGGACTTTTCAGTATCGAGTCCTCTTTTAAAATCATAATACTCATTAAACATATTCGTGGCCATTTGGATAAAAATACTGGCAGTGAGCATGGCAAAGAATAAAGGGAAGTGTATTTTGCCATATGTTAAGGCAATCATGGTAC
This sequence comes from Sporosarcina sp. G11-34, assembly GCF_026931025.1. NCBI lineage: Bacteria > Bacillati > Bacillota > Bacilli > Caryophanales > Caryophanaceae > Sporosarcina > Sporosarcina sp. G11-34. The sequence goes on from NZ_JAHNZW010000022.1 coordinate 3,528, forward strand.
CGAGAAAAACAGGCGCGAAAGCAGCTGTTAACGTATGAGGTCTTGTGAGTTGCCACCAAATTCGCCAACCAGTATCGGCTTTTATAGTTTGTTGCAATCGTATTCTCTCCTTATTATTTAGTTAACCTTATTTATTATACTCCAAAAAGTAGGTTCTGGGTATGCTCCTTGCTTATTAAGTATGAGGTGGTGTGATAGAATAGAGGTATGAGATTTTATTATGATCGTATAAAGAGGGATGAAAATGAATCGAAAAATTACAACTACCCGTCATATACCAACTAACGAAGGGGTAAATGATTTACGATTTTTTACGGAAACTATAGAAGTTGGTCGAATTTCGCCACTTGCATTTTTAGAAGCTGGAAATACTTATTATAAGGATCAACATTTTTATTGGCAAAATGCTAATCAAACACTGACACTCGTCGGAATTGGACATGCAGCGGTGTTAACGAGCGAAGGTAACAAAGACCGCTTTTTAGATATTTCAACACAATGGAACGAATTGCGAGCTGCATTAATTAAGGAAAAGAGAGACCGTGCACCTGTACTCTTTGGTGGCTTTTCATTTGATCCGAAAAGTGTGAAGGATTCTGAGTGGGACGCATTTCCCTCGGCTTATTTCTTCGTACCTTCATTTCAATTAACAAGTGAAGGGGGACAAACTTACATATCGATTAACCTAATCAATACAAGCGGGGATGCCACAGAGGAATTTGAACAACTTCGTGAGGAAAGAGATCGACTAATTCATATTGCACAAGTGAATGAATTCGAACCGTCTGTAAAACCAACTGTGGATTCATTAGTCGAAATTGCGAAGCCCCAGTATGTAGAAGCTGTTGAAAATGTGACAACACAAATTAAAAACGGGGATGCAGATAAAGTAGTGATAGCGCGTTCCGTGAAAATGAACTTTAAAGAAGAAGTTTCTAGTGTTGCAGCACTTCATCATATTTCCAATGAACAACAAGAAAGTTATCATTTCGGGTTGCAAAAAGATGGTCAGCTATTTTTCGGTGCAACACCGGAACGACTCATTGAAATATCTAATGGACGAGCGTATTCAGCGTGTGTCGCAGGATCGATTGAGCGGGGTAAAACGGCTGTAGAAGACCGTGAACTAGGAACAGAGCTATTGACTGATATTAAAAACCTAGCAGAGCATGATTACGTCGTTAAGATGATTTCCGAAGTATTTAATGATTATTGTACGCATGTGACGATGCCAAGCGAACCAAAATTAATGAAAATCCGTGACATTCAGCATTTATTTACTCCTATTGAAGGAAATATTGAACAGCAAACGGATATATTTAGTTTGGTTGCTGCGCTACATCCAACGCCAGCACTTGGCGGAGTTCCGACGAATAAATCTATGGAAATCATTCGAGAGCAGGAACAAATGGACCGTGGCTATTACGCCGCACCCATTGGTTGGACAGATACTGAAGGGAACGGAGAGTTTGCGGTTGCGATACGGTCTGCCTTACTCGATGGGGATCAAGCCTATCTGTATGCAGGTGGAGGTATTGTAGCGGATTCGCAGGCAGAAAAAGAATATGAAGAAACTTGGGTGAAATTTAGACCGGTATTACGTGCGCTTGGAGGAAAGTTGAATGGCTAATAAACAATATCTAACAGATTATGTGCGACGTATGACAGGCTCACTAATGAATGCAGGTGTTAAGAAGGTTGTTATTAGCCCGGGATCACGTTCGACCCCACTTGCTTATTCATTTGCATCTACAAAGGAACTCGACGTGTATATGCAAGTTGACGAACGTTCAGCGGGCTATTTTGCGCTAGGATTAGCCAAAGCATCCAGCGAACCAGTTGTTCTTCTTTGTACATCTGGAACTGCTGCATCGAATTACTTTCCCGCGGTAACAGAAGCACATTATGCTCGTATTCCATTAATTGTTATAACGGCTGACAGACCTCATGAATTAAGGGAAGTCGGCGCACCGCAAGCGATTGATCAAATTCAGCTTTATGGAAATCATGTGAAATATAGTGTCGATTTCCCGCTTGCAGAAGATAACAGGGATGTTGAGGATTACATTGAACGCCAAACACAGAGAGCTGTGTCGGTCGCTTTGACGGCTCCAGTCGGGCCAATCCATTTGAACGTACCTTTTAGAGAGCCACTTCTTATAGATTTCGATTTGGCGGTTCCAACGAGGACGTTCAAAAAGCATTTTAAGTCGACTAGCACATTGGATGAATCGACGGCAAAATTCCTGACAGATATCGTGAAAGATACCGAAAAAGGCTTTATTATCGCTGGAGAATTACCAGTAGGCGTAAATAACGAGTCATTTTGGAAGTTTGCCGAAGCGTTGCAGTGGCCTGTTTTATGCGATTCACTGTCCAATCTTCGTTCTCAGGTACCCGAGCAATGTTTACCGCTTTGTATTGACCGTTACGACGCACTCTTGAAAAGTGAACGCTTTGCAGAAAGTGTAGTTCCAGATACCGTTATTCGTTTTGGGGCACAACCTGTATCTAAACCGTTGTCTCTTTATCTGAGAAGGGTGAGACCGGGAACAGTAATCGCTATTGACGAGTCGCCAGAATTTCGAGATCCACTTGGTGTCGTTACTCATCATATTCAATCCCCTGTAGAAGCAATTCTGGAGCTAGTTGTGGATAAAGAACAAACTCCTTACGCAATAAAATGGATTGAAGCTAATGATGTGGCGTCTGAAGTAACTGAAGAAATTACTAAGGTAGCTGGAGACGAGGGCGCCTATGCGCAAATGTTATTCCGTCACTTACCAGATGGTTCTGACATAATTAGCGGGAGCAGCATGCCGATTCGTGATGTAGATACATATTTTGGGAGTACGGCCAAAGATATTACGATATTTGCGAACCGTGGAACGAACGGGATTGATGGTGTTGTGTCCACTGCTTTTGGAATTCAAGCAGCGCGGCAACGACCTACTTGGTTGTTAATTGGTGATTTATCATTTCTCCATGACGTCAATGGGCTGCTCATCTCAAGATTTCATGACACGGATTTAACGATTGTCATCATGAACAATGACGGCGGGGGAATATTTTCCTATCTTCCACAAGCTGAATCAGGTCCACATTTCGAGGAACTCTTTGGTACGCCGACAGGGTTAACATTTGAACATATTTCGGCCATGTACGGCGCGCAGTATAAAGCGATTGAAACATTAGAAGATTTTGAAGTAGAGCTGGCAAAAGAGAAAGTGCAACATGTACGGATTATCGAAGTGTTTACGGATCGAACTGTGAATGTCAAAGCTCACCGAGCGCTGTGGAATGAAATTGTGAAAAGACTCGACGCGAATGAATGAAAAGATCATTCAAGTACGGGGACAAGGGATACATGTAAGAAGTAGTGGTAGCAATTCGTTGCCGGTTATTGTTTTTTTGCATGGCTTTACGGGAAGTACAGCGACTTGGCTGGGTCTCGTTGATATGCTTGAAGGAGAATATAAGACCGTTACTGTCGATTTAACAGGACACGGGAAAACGACTGTACCGAATGAGCCAAGTAGATATTCAATGGCAGAACAAATTACTGATCTCGAGGCTTTGTTTGATAAGCTACAACTAACAAGCTTCACACTTGTCGGCTACTCAATGGGCGGGCGAATTGCGCTAGCTTATACGTATCGCTATCCAACCCGTGTGACGTCGCTGATACTAGAAAGTTCATCCCCAGGAATTAAGGATGAATCAGAAAGACTTGAACGACAAATAGCGGATAATAAACTTTCAGATAGAATTAGACGAGAGGGAATACCACTTTTTGTTGAGTTTTGGGAAAATATCGCTCTGTTTAATTCTCAAAAGAGGTTATCTGCAGAAGTCCAAAGCGCTGTTCGAGAAGAGCGATTGAGTCAAAATGTCACGGGCCTTGCAAATAGCTTGATTGGTATTGGTACTGGAACTCAGCCATCTTATTGGGATAAGCTTCAGACGATAAATATACCAATTTTACTAATTACCGGGGAAATCGACACGAAGTTCGTTAATATTGCCCAGGAAATGATGAAATATTTACCTTTGGCGAAACATCGGACGATAAAAGATACGGGTCATGCAATACATGTGGAAAAACCGACTTTATTTGCTACAATGGTAAAGGAGCATGTTACACAGGTACTTAATTTGAGGAGGTAATTTAATGACACGTCAATGGGAAACCTTACGTACATACGAGGACATTAAATATGAACAGTTTAGCGGGATTGCTAAAATTACGATTAACCGCCCGGAAGTGCGCAACGCATTCCGTCCGAAAACAGTTACAGAATTAATCGATGCATTTTCACGTGCACGAGATGATGTAAATATCGGTGTTATTGTTCTTACAGGTGAAGGCGAAAAAGCATTCTGTTCAGGTGGAGACCAAAGCGTTCGCGGACACGGTGGATATGTTGGAGACGATGAAATTCCACGTCTTAACGTACTCGATCTACAACGACTTATTCGTGTGATTCCGAAACCAGTTGTTGCAATGGTAGCAGGTTTTGCAATCGGCGGCGGACATGTTCTTCATGTTGTTTGTGATTTAACAATTGCTGCGGATAACGCTGTATTTGGACAAACTGGACCAAAAGTTGGTTCATTCGACGCTGGATATGGTTCAGGATATCTTGCACGTATAATTGGTCACAAAAAAGCGCGTGAAATTTGGTTCCTATGCCGCCAATACAACGCACAAGAAGCGTTGGATATGGGCCTAGTGAATACAGTTGTACCTTACGAGCAATTGGAAGACGAAACGGTCCAATGGTGTGAAGAGATGCTCTCTATGAGCCCGACAGCACTTCGCTTCGTTAAGGCAGCTATGAACGCTGATACAGATGGTCTTGCTGGACTGCAACAATTGGCTGGCGATGCGACACTTCTATACTACACAACGGATGAAGCGAAAGAAGGCCGCGATGCATTTAAAGAAAAACGCAAACCGGACTTTGGTCAATTCCCACGTTTTCCGTAAATTTATCTTACAAAAAGCTGCCTATAAAAGGGCAGCTTTTTCTGAATGAAAGGTGAGTTAATTGATACCAAACTGGCTTGTACAACGCGCATATTTAACGCCTGAAAAAATTGCCTTAACATTTAAAGAAGAGCAGTGGACATTTCAACAGCTAGTGGGGGAAGCGAAATTGCTTGCTCAAAAGTTACATACAAACGGCTTGGTTAGTGGGAATCGTATAGCGCTGCTTGGTCCGTCCAATGAAAAGATGGTCTTTATCATTCATGCGTGTATGCTTCTCGGGGTAGAAGTGGTCATGTTGAATAGCCGTTTGACGGAGAAAGAACTCAAGTGGCAAATTGAGGATTCGGATGCGGTTGCCGTCATCGTATCAGATGATTTGGCAGGACTTATAAAAGAGTCATCTATTCGTAAACTCACTTTTTCGTCAATTGGAGAAAGTGAGGAAAAGTCGTTTGACGTTGAAGATACGTGGGAACTGGATCAGACGATAACGATTATGTACACATCAGGGACAACGGGTTTTCCAAAAGGTGTTCGGCAAACCGCAAATAATCATACGTCGAGTGCGCTGTCTTCAGTCTTGAATTTAGGTCTTGATGAAAATGATGTTTGGCTGTGCACAATGCCGTTGTTTCATATAAGTGGGTTTTCAATTCTTGTGCGGTCGGTGATCTACGGGATGGAAGTACGGCTTTATGATAAGTTTGATGCAGTGAAAGTCACAAATGACATTCAAAACGGTGCAGTAACGCGTATATCAGTCGTATCTGTTACTTTGGACAATATCCTACGTGAATTTGAACAGAATGGAACGGTTGCTCATCCGTCATTTAAAACGATGTTAGCTGGTGGTGGTCCAGTTCCGATTGATTACTTGGAACGGGCAAGTCGATGTAAACTACCCGTTCTCCAAACATATGGCATGACTGAAACAAGTTCGCAAACCGCGACTCTGTCTGCAGCAGATGCAATGCGGAAAATAGGCTCTGCGGGAAAACCGTTATTTTTTAATCAAATAAAAATTAATGGAGCACAACAGCCAAACGAAAACGGAGAAGTCTATATTCGTGGGCCACACGTTACATCAGGATATATTGGACGATTCTCTGACCAAAATCCACTTGTGGACGACTGGCTTCCAACGGGTGATATCGGTTATTTCGACGACGAAGGCTATTTGTATATCGTCGATCGGCGTTCAGATTTGATTATTTCAGGCGGAGAAAATATTTATCCTGCTGAAATTGAAAATGTGCTTGCTGCGCATCCTCATATACGTGAAGTAGGTGTTTGTGGTAAGGATAGTGCACTATGGGGGAGCGTTCCCATTGCGTTTGTTGTTGCGTCTGAACAGGTAAGAGTAGAGGACTTGAGGTTGTATTGTGAAGAGCGGTTGGCGCGTTATAAAGTGCCGGCAGAATTCCGTATTGTAAACAAGTTGCCACGCAATGCCTCAAATAAGTTATTACGTCGGGAGTTGAGGGAATGGGCGGATTTATCATAAAAGATATTCGTTTGCACCGCGTTGCTGTTCCACTGAGGAAGCCATTTTCAACCCATCTCCAAACGGTAGTTGAAAGGGAAAGTATTTTCGTTGAACTGATTGATGAAGACGGCGTAATTGGCCTGGGGGAATGTGTTGCGTTCACTTCACCTTGGTATACAGAAGAAACGGTCCAAACGTGTTGGGATGCGCTCGTTAACTGGCTAATCCCAGCTGTGCTTAATAAAACGGTTAGCCATCCATCAAAGCTAAGTGGATTGTTTTCACATGTAAAAGGAAACCGTATGGCGAAAGCATGTCTTGATCAAGCCGCGTGGGATTTATATGCACGGAAAAAAGAAATGCCGTTGTGGGAACTGCTTGGCGGGACAAAAAAACAAATTGACGCGGGCGTTGTATTGACAGGCGGCGTAGATCAAGAACTATTCAATGCCGTTCAGACTGCACAAGTAGCCGGTTATAAACGCGTAAAGTTGAAGATTGACGAGCATATGAAACCAATGAAATTAAAAAAATTAGTGGACGCTTTTTCCGAAATGCTCTTTTTTGCAGATGGCAATGGGATATTCACTCGATTAGGACTAAATGCGTTATTGGAATTTGACCAGGTTGGCTTATCGTTAATCGAACAACCTTTTAAGGAAGATGACTGGAATCATCACATCGAGGCATCTCGCTTGATGAGTACGCCAATTGCGCTTGATGAAAGCATTCGTTCAGTTTGGGATGCGGAGCATCTGGCAAGTAGTGGAGCCGGTTCAATTATCGTCTTGAAACCAGGGCGTGTCGGAGGAACAACCGAGTCGTTAAGAATTGTCGACGTTGCTGTGAAGTATGATTTGCCAATTTGGATTGGTGGAATGATTGAATTCGGTGTGTCGAAGGCACATAACTTGGCGCTGGCTTCGATTTCACAACTGTCGTTACCAGGCGATTTTAGTGCATCGAACCACTTCTGGTATGAAGAGCCAGTGGAGCCGGCTGTCGTTATTGAAAGTGGCGGCATACAACTTTCAAAACTTCCTGGAATTGGTGTGAATTTAAACGAAGAAGTCTTGAGAAAGTATACAATAGAGCGTTATAAAGGAAAAAGTTGAAAGAGCTGTCCGATTAACTCAGGACAGCTCTTGCTTATTTTCCGCTCAGCGCTTTCTCAAGCGTGCGAATATTATATTCCATTAAAGAAAAATAATCTTCTTCATTTTTAATGTCTTCAGTGGTTAGAACACCAAGGTTATGAAGCATGAGTGATTCCGCTCCCACTTCTTTTTGCACAACGCCCGTAATTTTTGACGTGACATTTTGTTCGAACAGTATATATTTCACATCATTTTTCTTCGCTTCTTCAACTAGGGACGCAAGTTGTTTCTGTGAAGGTTCGCTTTGTGAATTCATACCAGCGATTGCGATTTGCTCAAGTCCGTAAGTATCGGCAATATAACCAAAGGCTGCATGTGAAACGAAAAATGTTTTTGTCGGTGCATTTTCAGCCATGTCTATAAATTTACGGTCAAGATCGAGTAAGTCATCGCGTAATTCTTCGAAGTTTTTCTCGAAATCAGCTTTTTTGTCGGGTGCTGCTTCGATAAGTGCTTCTTTAATAGAATAGGCAAGTGCATCACTCAACACTGGAGATATCCAGACATGGGGATCCAACGTACTGTGGTGATTTTCTTCTTCATCCTCGTGATCCTCGTGGTCATGGTCATGATCATGTCCAGCGCCAAGCATATCTTCGGTTATCGCATCGGCCGTCGCAATCATTTTCACATGTTCGTTCTTCATTGTTTTTTCTGCATTTTCTACAAAACCTTCAAGTCCAAGTCCAATATAGAAAAATAAGTCGGAATCTGCAAGACTAATCATATCTTTTTGCGTAGGATCAAAGGTATGTTCGTCGGCACCAGGTGGATAGATTGTTTGTACATCGACAGCGTCCCCGCCAATACGTTCTGTAAAGTACTGAAGTGGATAGACAGTTGTAAAAATAGATAACCGATCTTCAGCAGTCGGCTCATTTTTTGATTCTTTGTCGCTACAAGCGGAAAGTAGTAAAATTATTATTAATGATAAAGTAAGAAGTAGCTTCTTATTCATAGGGAGATTCGCTCCTGTTCCTAAACAGTAATGATTACGGTTTAACTTAATTTCTTTTTTATCATACAAGACTGAAGAAAAATAAGCAACTATATAATTTGTATTAAATAATAAAGTTAAATTAGTAAAATTTAGACTTCTCTTTCTAATTGCACTAAATTGGTTGGTGTCTTATTTGATTCACGAAAAAAAAAAGGTCCAGCGCTAAAGCTGAACCGGGTTTAAAATACAATTAAAAGGTCATTCTTTTTTATCAGGAACGGGATCGAATCCACCTTCATGAAAAGGATGACATTTTGAAATGCGACGAACCGCTAGCCATGAACCCTTTGCGGCTCCGTGTGTTTCAATTGCTTCCAGGCCATAATGCGAACATGTGGGATAAAACCGACATGATGGTGGTGTTAACGGTGAAATTACTTTTTGATATATTTTTATTATCGATTTTAGTATTGTTTTCATTTGAGTTCTCCCTAATAAATACTGGTTGATGTTTAGTATATTGGTTTTAGTGGTAAATTAATAGTAGGACGATTCTATAAAAAATTAAGGAGATGTTTTTTTATGTCAACAGCACTTATTAAAGAAATGAACGTACAGGTTTCAACTTGGTCGGTTATGTATACAAAACTACACAATTATCATTGGTATGTTAAAGGGCATCAGTTTTTTACATTGCATACAAAGTTTGAAGAATTATATGATGAGGCCACTGCGCACATGGATGAAATTGCGGAGCGTATTTTAACGCTTGGTGGAGATCCGGTAGCAACAATGAAGGAACATTTAGAGCAATCTGTTGTAGAAGAAGCTGCTGGAAATGAAAAATCAGATAAAATGGTATCGACTATCGTCAGTGATTTCGATAAGATTATGGCATCGCTGAAAAAAGGCATGACTGAAGCTGCAAAAGAAGACGATGACATGACGGAAGATTTATTGAATGCGATTTATCAAAGTATCGAGAAACACCAGTGGATGCTGAATGCGTTTCTTGGTGAAGAAAATAACTAATTCATAATAGTTATAGGAAAACCATTTAATTTATTAAAAAGTTTCGCGCAACTATCGATATAATGTGCGATATGAATTTCATTATGGCAAGTAAAATTAGAAGATTACAATCTAAAGCAGGCCATCCTCATAAAGGTGCTTCGATTGTCGTAAAATCCTAGCACTTGAAAACATGCATCCCGGTAAAATGGGATGCATGTTTTTTGTCTTCTTAAACCATACTAAAAAATAAAAGGATGGTTTTAGATGAGTAAACATAAAATGTACGTTTCGGTTGTGAATCAGAAGGTATATTCTCGCCCTGAAGATTCCTTGTGGGAATATGAAGTCGAAGTCCCACAGGAGTATGTTAAAATATTCAACGGATTATTTAAGCAAACAGAAGAACTTGAATGGCGAAACTTTTTAAGGGCTCATCTTCCGTTTATTCCTTATCATAATGATCGGGATAATCATGAAATCGATTTGCGAACGCAGAAGGTCTATGCACTAATTCACGAATTTACCGACACCGAATCGAAGCGATTTATTGAAGAACTCCCGTATTTCCGTTGAAATGAACGCTTTCGTTCGCTACACTGAATGAAAGGACGTGTTTGTTATTTTAACTTTCGAGGATTTAAATGGGGCGCGTGTCGAGTTAACATTTGGTGAAAACCGATTTGGAATGCCCGCAAGGCACGTGCTTGCGGTGATAAAGTATAAAGGTAAATGGTTACTGACAAAACATTCGATTCGCGGAGTAGAATTTCCTGGTGGCAAGGCTGAAGATGGAGAAACGATTGAAGAAGCGGTCGTTCGAGAAGTTTTCGAGGAGACAGGTGTAACAATAAGAAACCTTGTAAAATTTGCCGAATACGTTGTTCAAACTGATCAACCATTTTGCAAAGCCGTATTTACCGCAGATGTAGGTCATATTGTTGAAAATCCTCTTCTGCACGAAACCGAAGGAGCCCATTGGCTGACCGATAGTGAGTTGGATCATTGCGAAGAGTTAAGTTTTTATATGAAAGATGCGGGAATGACCGAGATTCGAAAGTGGGTGTCGGCATATGAAAAGTGATGGAGCCATTGAAAGAAGCCGCATTTATCCGTCGCCTAATCCGCAAGTGCGACTCGAAGAAATTACTTATTGGTCGGACGGTTTGAAAGTGAAAGGATTACTTGCTGAACCAATTGCGGATGGGAAGTACGAGGGGATTATTTACTTACGAGGCGGCATGCAACATATTGGAATGGTTCGTCCGTCGCGCATCGCGCAATTAGCATCAAACGGCTTCGTCGTCTTTGCACCTTATTACCGCGGAAATCGTGGTGGGGAAGGTAGGGATGAGTTTGCGGGACCTGATCGGCAAGATGCGGTAAATGCAGTGGACGTATTGAAACAAAGCAAGAAAATCATAACTGACCGAATTCATCTATTTGCATTTTCACGTGGTGGCATTATGGCGCTTTGGACTGCTATTCTGCGGGATGATATTACATCCGTCGTTACATGGGCAGGCGTTTCTGATGTAGTCTTTACATATCATGAGCGACAAGATATGCGTCGCATGATGCGGCGTGTCATTGGAGGAACGCCGAATAATAATCCAGATGCATACCGTGAACGCACAGCCTTATTTCGAATTAATGAATTTAATTCATCCGTACTTATTATCCACGGCAAGCAAGATGAACATGTTTCTTTTGAACAGGCTGTCTTACTTGAAAATGCGCTTCAACGGTATGATAAGAAATACGAAACATGGTATTTTCCTGAGTACACACATTATATTCCGCCAGCCAAGAATATGGAAATCGTTCGTGATTTAGGTGATTGGATGAGGCGGCAGGGGAAATAAGTTGTATGAAGAGCAAATTTGTGTTGCGCAGTGATATGAAGTGGTTAAATGAGCATAACTTTTTAGATCCGAGCATAGCACGCCGTGATCCGAGCAATAACACCGCCAAAGCGAGCATAACACGCCGAGAACCGAGCAATAACATCGCCAAATCGAACATAGACGCTGAAATCCGAGCATAAAAGGCCAAAAGGAAATAGATATCCGTTGGCCTTTTTATATTGAATTATTTAGCAAAGCGTCGACTCTCAATTCAAAAGTGATAACAATTTAAATGAACACAGCAAATTCATGGGTTCGATAATAATTAACACTCTTTCTTTAAAGTATTATTTACATTAAAAACAAAAGGTATCCCATAATGAATGGAATACCTTTTGATATATTATGCAGTTGGACCGCCCTTAAGAGTAATTTCTTCAGAGACAGTACCGAACTTTTTAAAGTTTGAACGGAATAAATCAGCAAGTTCGTTTGCTTTTTTATCGTAAGCAACACCATCAGCCCATGCGTTTCGTGGATTCAACACTTCTGTTGGAACACCTTCGATAGCTACTGGCATTTCTAGTCCGAACACTTCGTTAACTTCAGTTTCAACATCATTAAGTTTACCAGCAATTGCTGCACGCACCATGGCACGTGTATATTTTAAGTCCATACGACTTCCAACACCATAAACGCCGCCAGTCCATCCTGTGTTAACAAGGAAGACTTGTGCATCGTGCTCGTCGATTTTCTTTCCGAGCATTTCAGCATAAACAGTCGCATGAAGTGGAAGGAATGGCGAACCAAAGCAAGTTGAGAACGTAGCTTCTGGAGATGTAATGCCGCGCTCAGTTCCCGCTAGTTTCGAAGTGAAACCGCTTAGGAAGTGGTACATTGCTTGTTCCTTCGTCAATTTTGAGATAGGAGGTAACACGCCGAATGCGTCCGCTGTAAGAAATACAATTGTTTTCGGGTTACCAGCAACAGATGGATCGACAATATTGTCAATAGCCTGGATAGGGTAAGCCGCACGTGTATTTTCAGTTAATGAACCATCATCATAATCAGGAATACGAGAATCAAGGTCAATAACAACGTTCTCTAAAACAGAACCGAAGCCAATGGCACCAAATATTTCAGGCTCTTTTTCCTCCGACAAATTGATACACTTAGCGTAGCAGCCACCTTCGATATTGAAGACGCCATTATCTGACCAACCGTGTTCATCATCACCAATTAGTTTACGGTTTGAATCCGCAGAAAGCGTTGTTTTACCTGTACCGGATAGACCGAAGAATAATGCAACATCGCCATCATCACCAACGTTTGCAGAACAATGCATAGGAAGGATATCGTTTTCAGGTAGCAAGTAGTTCATAATCGAGAAGATCGATTTTTTCATTTCTCCTGCGTATTCAGTACCACCAATTAGAATAATTCGTTTTTCAAGGTTAACAATAATGAAAGTTTCAGATTCAGTTCCATCAACTTCTGGATCTGCTTTAAAAGTTGGAGCTGAAACAATTGTGAATTGAGATTCGTGCGCCTCTAGCTCTTCCTTTGTTGGTCGAATGAATAATTGGTGGACAAAAAGATTATGCCATGCGTACTCATTCACAACTTGGATTGAAAGACGGGAATCGTGTTCTGCACCTGCGAAACCTTTGAAAACAAAGATTTCGTCTTTAGCTTTTAAGTGATCAATAACTTTTTCGTATAAGGAATCATAAATCTCTGAAGAAATTGGACGGTTTACATTACCCCAGTCGATTTTATCCTTGGAAGAAGCCTCTTCCACGATATATCGATCTTTCGGAGAACGACCTGTATATTTCCCAGTTTGAGCAACCACTGCTCCGTCAGCAGTTAGCATCGCTTCTCCCCGAGATGTGGCTTTTTCAACAAGACTTGCTACTGAAAGTTGATTGCTCACGTTTCCGCCAGAAAGTAGATTGTTTAGCTCGTCACTAATTTTCGCTGAAATCATAGTTTATGCACCGTCCTTTTTTAGTTAGCCTTTAGGTTAATTTTGGCTGTTAGTCATCACATTCATTAATTAGTATAACACATTTAAAATAATAAACTATACTTGATAGAAGTGCAACCTATTATAGATGAAAAAATTTGACTTTTGATGATTTTATTCGTAAAATAATATATTGAACGGATACTCTTATCCCGAGCTGGTGGAGGGGCAGTCCCTATGAAACCCGGCAACCTGCATTAAACCGCAAAGGTGCCAAACCTGATGCAAGGTGAAACTCCTTGGATGATAAGAGTGAAGGGTACTTTTGTAATCACGCCTTTCCTCATGTGTTTTACGTGAGCGAGGGGCTTTTTTTATATGCACGCCCTTTGTCCTCGTGTACAAAGCTCGAATTGGTTACGAATCCCTGCCGGTGCAATATGCGGTAGGAAGTGACATGGGAAAATGAGTACCGTATCAATCTCGTAGGATATAAGGAGGAAATATAATGACAAACCGTCGTCTTTTCACGTCGGAATCAGTAACAGAGGGACATCCAGATAAGATGTGTGACCAAATTTCTGATGCCATTCTGGATGCAATTTTAGAAGAGGATCCAAATGCACGTGTCGCATGTGAAACAACGATAACGACAGGACTCGTGCTCGTTGCAGGAGAAATTACTACTTCTACATATGTGGATATTCCAAAAGTAGTTCGAGAAACTGTAAAAGAAATAGGTTATACTAATGCGAAATTTGGCTTTGATTGGGAAACATCTGCAGTATTAACTGCAATTGATGAACAATCGGCAGATATCGCTGCTGGAGTTGACAATGCGCTTGAGGCAAGAGAGGGTTCGATGTCTGATGAAGATATTGAATCAATCGGAGCAGGAGACCAAGGTTTAATGTTTGGTTATGCGTGTAATGAAACACCGGAACTTATGCCACTTCCGATTAGTATGTCACATAGGCTTTCACAGAGGCTTGCTAAGGTACGAAAAGAAGGCATATTGTCATATTTACGTCCAGATGGTAAAACACAAGTAACTGTCGAATATGATGAAAATAATAAGCCGAAGCGTATTGATACAATCGTTATTTCAACCCAACACAATCCCGAAGTAACACTTGAAGAAATTCAACGTGATATTAAGGAACATGTAATTGGACCGGTTGTACCAGCAGACTTAATCGATGCAGAGACAAAATACTTTATTAATCCAACGGGCCGCTTCGTTATTGGTGGGCCACAGGGAGATGCCGGATTAACGGGTCGTAAAATTATTGTCGATACATACGGCGGGTATGCTCGCCACGGCGGTGGTGCATTTTCTGGTAAGGATCCAACTAAAGTAGATCGCTCTGCTTCATACGCGGCGCGTTATGTTGCGAAAAACATCGTAGCTGCAGGACTTGCAGAAAGTTGTGAAGTTCAACTTGCTTATGCGATTGGAGTTGCACAGCCTGTTTCAATCTCGATAGATACATTAGGGACAGGGACTGTATCAGAAGGCAAACTTGTTGAAGTTGTTCGCGAGTTATTTGACCTTCGTCCAGCTGGCATTATTAAAATGCTAGACCTTCGTCGTCCGATTTATAAACAAACCGCAGCTTATGGTCATTTCGGTCGTACAGACATCGATTTACCATGGGAGCAAACGGATAAAGCCGAAGAACTGAAAAACCTAGTTAGTAAATAATGAAAAAGGCGTTGGAAGATGGATGATACTCCTCTTCTAACGCCTTTTTTATACGGGGATTTTATCGATTCGCAGGATACTTCCTTGTTAAGTCTGCTAGATACCCAATTTATGGTCCGTTTAGGGAGACTGTTGTATTAAATCGTCGCAATTTTTATTATAGTGGTATGATAAATGAGAGTATTCTAACGACTGGTTAAAATTGCAATATTACTTTTGTATACTTTTATAGTACGCTCCCTTTTCCGCGTAATCACTTACGACACGTTCCATGTCCGCGCGGTCTGCGTCATTTAGTTCTCGAACAACTTTCGCCGGGGATCCAAGCGCAAGCATATTTGGTGGAATTTTCTTGCCCGGAGGAACTAAACTTCCGGCACCGATGAATGCGCCCTCCCCGATTTCAGCACCATCCAAAATGATCGAGCCCATACCAATTAACGCACCTTTTCTTACTGTGCAACTATGTAATGTCACTTGGTGTCCAACGGTTACCTCGTCTTCAATAATGAGTGGGAACTGTGGACTTTGATGAAGACAGCTTAAATCTTGAATGCTAACTTTTTTACCGATGACAACAGGTGACACATCACCTCGAATTACTGTACTGAACCAAATTGAAGATTGGGCACCAATGGTTACATCTCCCGTGATTGTTGCATAATCAGCAATAAAAACAGAAGGGTCGATTTTTGGTAATTTGCCTTTATATGGGTAAATCAAAGCATTCTCCTCTTTTCTATAGGTAGTGTATAATTATCGTACCAAACATCATGTTTTTATTGAATAAATAAGGGAAGTATATAAAAAAAACATTTTGAAAACTAGGGGGAACGTTCATGTGGAAATGGGAAGCTGAAGGGCAACCAAAGGCAGTAGTTGCAATAGTCCATAGTGCATATGAGCACCATAGCCGGTATGCATGGCTAATTAAAACATTAAGAAATAATAATTTTCACGTAGTCATGGGGGATTTACCAGGACATGGATCGCAAGCAGTTCCAAGCGTTCACGATGAAAAATTTGATTCATATATAGGGTACGTAAAAGAGCTTCTAAAAATCGGAATACTTGATGGGCTGCCATTATTTATTATGGGGCATGGATTGGGTGCAACGATTGTTATGCGCATATTGCAAACGGAGGAAGTGTTGTGTGCGGGAGTCATTCTAAGTTCACCTTGGTTACACTTGGATCATCAACCATCAAAATATTCGAAGGTGCTTTCGAAGTTATCTTCATCTATGAAGGTAGACCATAACATCAGCACAGAATTATTAACACGAGATCACGAAAGTTACATAGAATCGCGTGCCGATAAACATTATAGTTCAATGATTACAACGGGTTGGTATAAGGAATTGCAAAACTTTATGAAAACGGTGGGCCAACACCAAGGTGCAATTCGAAATACGCCCGTCCTTCTTCATGTCGCAGGAAATGATAAAATTACAGACAGTTCCTACGGAAAGAAGTGGCTGCTCAATCAAAACTTAACGGAATTTCAATTCAAAGAGTGGAAGCGTCTGTATCATGACGTATATCAAGAACCAGAACGAGAAGAAGTTTACTTGTATACGGAATCATTCATGCACGGAGCGTTACGATCACTTGGCTATATTGTTTGAAAATAAAATAAAAATAGGGGAATCCTCTAAAAATGAATAAAGACGCCAACTATTATATAGATAAGCTAAAACTTGAACGTCATCCAGAAGGCGGTTATTACAAGAGTAGCTTTACATCGGAAGAAGAAATTGAAGCATTTGGAACTAAGAGAAGTTTGTTCACAAATATTTATTTCCTTCTTGGGTCAGAAGATGTATCGCATTTTCATCGTCTTAAATCAGATGAGGTATGGTATTATCACGCGGGAAGTCCGTTACTTGTGCATATAATCGATGAGCAGGGAAGTTACCGTGAAATGAAAGTTGGCCTTAATATTGAAAACGGGGAAATGCCACAAGTCATTGTGCCAAAAAACTCAATATTTGGTTCATCGGTAATCGAAAACGGTACTTTTTCACTTGTTGGTTGCATGGTATCACCTGGCTTTGATTTTGAAGATTTCGAGCTGTTTACGCAGGAAGAATTACTTGTTCCATATCCTCAACATGAAAAGGTTATTAAAAAGTTAGCTTATAAGAGTCTTTGAAATTCTGGTTGACGAATTGCTTTCTGGAATTTAGGGCATACTTTCACTATCTTTGATTAGCAAAGGAGTGAATGACATTGCCTAAAGACAGAAAGAAATCAAAGCCTAAGAATAGCTTGGATGTTCTTAAGCAAACGAAGATGAAAGGTGAGGAGTTTTCTCACGAAGAGCGAATGACGAACGAGGTTGCTTCGACTGAGTATATGGGCGGCGGCAAAAACCGCGGAGGCCTAACCGAAGATCGTCTTGAAAATGGAGAATAAAATATGAAAGTGACAGACACCTTACGCGTTTTATTCGTTTGGTTGACTGTCACTTTTTTATTAATTTGGAAGGGCATTAAAAATAATAGGGTCAAAATGGAATGGATGAATCCCTTTTTACAGACCAACCTATAACACCTACTGTAAAAGTAGCGTATATGAATTTATAGGGAAGGAGGGAATTACTCATGTTGAAAAAAACGCTACCACTACTTGCTTTAGCAGGTATTTTGCTCGTTGGCTGTACCAATAACGAGGAGATTCCAAAAAAAAACGATACACCCATGGAGAAAGTCCGCGACGATGCAAGAGAAATTAAAGATGATGTAGAAAACGATGTTGAAGGGCATGACTTTAACGATGACAAGGAAGTTATCGAAGAAATTCGAAAAGGGGACAGTGATTATGATCCCGAAATTCATGAAGAAAGAAATATAGATTAAAAACCATTGAAAATTACAACCGCTAAAATGAAGTTGTGTGATCAAGGGGATTCGTGATTTTATCATTGCCTAAGAAGATATTATGAGGAATATATATAACGTTGAACCTAAAAAGTTCAGCGTTTTTTAGTGTTTGCATAAACTAAATAATACCTGTAAATAAAGTGTTTATTCTTATGGTATATGATAAATTAGAGGGACTGTAAGTTGAAGGAGCACAAGACATGACTGATTTTTTTGAGCGAAAAAAGATAGAGCTAGGCATTGATTTAAATGATGTGCAAAAGAAAGCAGTATTAAAAACAGAAGGACCGACGCTTGTTTTGGCGTGTCCAGGTTCCGGAAAAACGACGACGATGATTATGAGAATTGGCTATTTGATAGAAGAAAAACGAGTGGATCCCAAACGTATTAAGGCGATTACATTTAGCAGAGTATCTGCCCGGGACATGTCGGAGCGATTCAAGCGATTCTTTCCGTTGAGTAAACCCGTTGATTTTTCGACGATTCATAGTTTGGCATTTATGATTACACGTACATATTTTGAAAAACAAGGGATCACGTATGACTTGATTGAAGGTGGCGGTAGAGGTAGACAAGCCGTTAATAAATCATTTTTATTAAAAGGCATCTATAAAGAGGTGTTGAAGGATGAGTGTACGGATGATGAGCTTTCATCGCTATCTACTTTCATTAGTTTTATCAAAAATAGAATGATTCCGAAGAAGGAATGGACGGACTTGAAGGGTCCTATAGATAAGGCTGGGCTTATTGCAGAAAAGTATGAAAAACTTAAAACGCGTGATTCACACCATCTGCTTCTAGACTTTGACGATATGCTCATCTATGCAGAAGAAGCGCTGCGGGTAGATGAAGATTTAAGTGATCAATTTCGTTCAAGATTCGATTATATATTAACAGATGAAAGTCAGGATACATCGCTTGTTCAACATAAAATTGTCGAGCATCTTGTAGCGCATCACGGAAATCTTTGCGTTGTCGCAGACGATGACCAATCGATCTACACATGGCGCGGGGCGGAACCGGATTATTTACTTGAATTCCGCAAGGTTTATCCGGAGGCGGAAGTGTTGATGATGGAGCGGAATTACCGTTCTTCGAAAGAGATTGTGGACACGGCTTCGAAGTTTATTAAACGAAATAAAAAGCGTTATCCGAAAGAAATGTTTACGGAAAATGATGCTGCGACACCAATCGTTCTGAAGCAGTTGGATGATCCCAAACGTCAATTGGAATATGTGACGTATGAATTGCTAGGTGAGAAGGAATTAAGTGAAGTTGCGATTTTATTCCGAAATAATTCATCATCTACAATGTACGTGAGTGAATTGCATAGACGGGGCATTCCGTTTTATATGAAAGACGCGGACGATAAGTTCTTTACCCATTGGGTGGTAGAGGATATATTGAATTTCATGAGACTTAGTTTTAATACAACACGGAAAGATATTTTCGCGAAAATCATTATGAAAATGAATGTTTTCATTTCGCGATCCATGCTGACGAAATTTGAAAACAGCCAAACAACGGGCAATGTGTTTGATGACTTTATTCGAACGGTTGATTTGCAAGACCGTCAAATTAAAAAGTTAATGGATTATAAAAAAGGCTACGAAGTCATTCCAGAGATGCGACCAATGCGCGTCATCCAATTAATACGTAATGACCTTGGTTATGAAGCTGCGCTAAAAAGTCGAGCAGAAAAATTCGGATTCCGTATTGATAATTTGCTTGAAATACTCGACACGCTTGAAGGGATTGCTTCTCCACTTCGGACGATGGTTGAATTCGCAAATCGGTTGAAGGAATTGGAAGAGGCCGTGCAAAATGCGAAATTCAATCCGCCCGAAAACGCGGTCACCTTATCGACATTCCATAGCGCAAAGGGATTGGAATTTAGAAGGGTGTTTATGATAGATCTTCAACAAGGGATTATTCCAGCTGAAGAAGATGAAGAAAACGAAGAGCTGATGGAAGAAGCGAGAAGGCTCTTTTACGTTGGCATCACGCGTGCCAAGGAACGATTGGAATTGCTTTCTTATAGAAGCGATGATGGAAAGAACAAAGAGGATTCGCGCTTTGTGAATGAAGTCCGGGGACTACTTCTGAAACCAAAGGAACTGAAGGCACAAATTGATTCTGGAAAAGTTTCGGCATCAACGAAGGCAGTCGTTCCGATTAATCCAAATGGTATTAGAAGCAGCGACGAAATTAAGGTTGGTATGACCGTGAAACATCGTGTCTTCGGGCAAGGTGAAATCATATCACGAGAAGGCAAAGAAATTCATATTCAATTTGGTGAAATGATGAGAAAGCTTGACCTTGAAACTGTGCTCACTATGCGTCTATTGGAGATGGTTTAACTTTGAAAAAGATTCTATGGATAGGATTGGTTGGTGCATTGGGTGCGGTATTGCGAACGACGATTGGCCAAATGATCCACAATGAAGCGGGCTTTCCTATCGCAACGTTTACGGTTAATATCATCGGGACGTTTCTCTTATGCTTTCTTGTGGCAGGAATGGTTGAGAAGTTAAGCAAGGAAAAAGCGGTTCAAGATGCGATTACAACAGGCCTTCTTGGTTCGTTTACAACATTTTCGGCCTTGAGTATGGAGACGGTTTTACTTGTTGAAAATGGGCAGAGTTTAATGGCGCTTTCGTACGTTGGCTTAAGTATTCTATTTGGGCTTGGTGCAGGTTTACTTGGCTTTTATTTTGGTCGTAAGAAGGTGGCAGTATGACGTTTCTGGAACTTTCGATGGTGGGACTTGGTGGATTTCTCGGTGCTGTCGTTCGGTATTTTGTTTCAATGCGAATGAACCGTTCTGGGCGTATTCCGGTTGGTACATTGACGGTTAATCTTGTCGGGGCATTTCTCATTGGTTGTGTGTTCGGATTGGACTTGTCAATGATGTGGACGTTCTTTTTGGCATCGGGTCTTGCGGGTGCGCTGACAACTTTTTCTACGTTGAATAAAGAACTTATTGAGTTGTGGCGGAATGGGCATAAGAAAAAGGCACTTGTGTATGTGCTTGTGACGTATTGTGGTGGAATTATTTTGGCGCTGTTTGGTTATTATTTAGGTTTATATTTATAAATTGGTGTGCTTAGGGAATGCCGTTGATATCCGCTCCAGGTGAAGGCTAATTAGGCCACTGAAAAAGTCCGAATTGCTTTCAATCACGTCGATTTCCGTTCCGAGCGGACAGTGCGGAAAGTTACAGTTCGATCTTTCCCTGACGCTTTCCGCGGGCGAGCGCTTAAATGCGGAGAGATGAACTACAATCTTTCCCTGCCGCATCGTCGCAAAAGCCGTTCTTCGTGACGGCTCTTCCTGCGGGGTCTAAATCGAGTACATGTATAATTTCTGTAAAGGACACAGAAATTATACAAACCGAACCCTACGTCGTTCGGTTCGCTATTTCCGCTGGAGTCGCCGCTCTGCACTCCAATCAACTAAGTTTCGGTATGTCAATTCATTGCCTGTCTAAGGTCTAGTTACGCACATTAAATTTGTACTTATTAGCTCCTCGACGTGACAAGCATAAAACCCTGTCCTCATACATAAAACATAGAGACGGACAACCGAAGGATGATGGATTGAACGATATTTGGTTTGTGGGATTTATTGCTACTTTTTTTGGTGTGGGAATTGGTGGAGTACTTTCATTTTTTATCAACGGTTTTAAGAGAAGCGTAGGTACGATTTACGCGGTATGTACGGGGTTAATATTGGGTTTAATTAGTTTTGAAATTGCGCCTGAAGCGATACGGCTAGGGAATTGGATAGTCTTGGCATTAGGGTTTATAGCGGGGGTCGTCTTGTTTAAGGCAATCCATGCGATACTTGAGGTACAATTACACAAACGTCCTGATTTAAAGAGTGGTTTTTTGTTAGCGCTGATTATTTCGATTCATAACTTTCCGATTGGCGTTATTCTTGGAACGAGTGAGGAGTCGGATATAAGCACGTCCCTATTGCAAACGCTTATACTTCACAATATTCCCGAGGGTATGATCTTATTTACGCTGTTGTTTATTGCGGGTTTTCGTTTCCTTCCGTTGCTTCTGCTATCTTTTGTACTCGCTGTTCCTGTAGCGGCCGGTGCATTACTTGGTGAAGTGATAGGCACGCAACATCATCTTCTCTGGGCCTTCTTATTAAGTTTGACGGTTGGCACAATTTATATGGTAACGATGAAAGAAATACTGCCAGAAGCAAGGAAACACTCATCTAAAAGGTATAGCTTATTTGTTACCGTAATTGCATTTTGTCTCATTGGTGCTTATGTTATTTACCTTTAAAAGTAGGGAAAACCATATAAATCTCATTGAACTAGCGAATGAGATTTATATGGTTTTTTGTTTATTATTAATTATTCTAGTGAACTGTTAAGATAGGGTTAAAAGATAAAGGGTGGGCTATATGAAAAATAAAAATGAGCGACCAAAGATGCCAAAGTGGAAGGGTAAATCTAGCATAACAACGATTATCGGCGTCATAGTAATTGCCTTATTTATGTATTTTACATCTGGTGAAGATCTGGAAGAGGCGAGTGCGCCGGGACATATTCCAGTTGAACTTGTAAAAACAATTGATGGCGACACGATTAGAATTATGTATGAAGGTAAGGAGAGAAAACTTCGTTATTTATTGACCGATACGCCGGAACTAAACCACAAACAACAGGGGAGACAGCCATTTGCTGAAGAAGCAACAAAACGAAATGATGAGTTGTTAAAGAGTGGAAATGTGGAAATTGAATTTGATATAGGAGAACGAGAAGACAAATATGGAAGGCTTTTGGCTTATGTATATGTTGACGGGGAAAGTGTTCAGCAGCAACTTATTGAAGAAGGATTAGCACGAGTTGCGTATATCTATCCTCCGAATACAAAACACCTTGATCCGTTTAAAGCGGCTGAGGGTAAAGCTCAGCAAGCAGCAATTGGCATATGGTCGATTGAAGATTATGTGACCAATCGCGGTTTTAGTAATTAAGGTTAATTGCTTTGAAGAATGAAATTTGAATGAGCTCATTCGTATGGTTATGGGGAATCTTGGGACTCTATTTTGTTTGTTGAGGAAAGGGATGATTTTAATGGGGGAAGATACTGCGTTCAGTTGGACAGGGAGAACGGATCATGAGACCGAATGGGAAAGTTTCCGTTATCACCAAATTATTAAGGACGAGCATGGGAATTCGTGTGGCCTAATTGGGTTTTGTTCGGACGAAGGTGTGAGGCGTAATAATGGTCGAGTCGGGGCTGGTGAAGCGCCGAATGCTTTACGAGCAGCGCTTTCCAATACGGCGTGGCGACTTCCAACAGGAAATCATCTTGTGGATGCGGGCAACATCGTTTGTGTAGGTCAACAGATGGAGAAGGCGCAACAGGAACTAGGTTCGGCTGTAAAGAGGACCTTGGATAACGGAGGCGTGCCAATCATCCTTGGTGGGGGCCATGAGACGTTGTACGGTCATTACTTAGGTGCGCGCAAGTATCTTGGTGAAGAAAAAAAGCTTGGAATTATTAACATCGATGCGCATTTCGATTTAAGGCCGTACGATGAGCAATCATCTTCTGGGACTATGTTCCGTCAAATTATGGAAAACGATCCGAATGCAGGATACCTCGTACTTGGCATTCAACGTTACGGGAATACAGAAAGTTTATTCCAAAAGGCAGCGGAGCTTGGGTGTGAATATATTTGTGAAGATGAACTAGATGAAAAGTTATGGGGTGCGGCGATTGATGCATTCATCTCCCGCCATGATGCTGTTATCGTCACGCTTTGTATGGACGTTGTTGATGCCGCAGCGGCGCCGGGTGTGAGTGCACCGTCCCCATTTGGGCTGGATCCTAAAGTTGTCCGTTCGATGATTCGTAAGGCAGTTGGAAACTCAAAAACGTTGTCATTCGATATCTCCGAAGTGAATCCATCTCTTGACCCCGATGGACGGACAGTGAGATTAGGTGCGGCATTTGTGAATGAAGCGGTAATGGGTTTTAGTGCCTTGGGAAGATAAAGTGAACAGTATTAGTCAGTAACCCATTGCGTTGGATAGTACAAAATAATAGTTGAAAGGGCCGCTAATTCGCACATGAATTAGCGGCCTTTTAATTGCCTTTAATTGTTGCAAGGTATGTCTAATCATACAAACCAAATCAAACTATTCTACTCAAATCCAAATTATCGTCTGTCTCCACATAAAATTTTGATAAAGCCTCGCCAAACAGTAAAGATACCAAACACAATCGACTAAATTGGCATCTATAATTATTTAATTATCAGATATATTATAATACCATGAGCATTGAAATTGATTTTTTAGTCATGTATGCGGTATCATAGAATTAATGATAGTCATGCTATCATTTTGCGAAAGTTATTACACTACATAATTGGGGGATTGGCTATGCCAGCAAAAAGACCAGAACAATGGGATAAAGAAGTTGATGTAGTAGTTGTAGGAACAGGCGGTGCTGCATTTGTATCAGCTATCTTAGCTGCTGATCAAGGTGCAAAAGTGTTAATGCTAGAAAAGACTCATCAGGTCGGAGGAACGACTGCATTCTCTGGTGGAATACCATGGATACCAATGAATCGCTATATGAAAGAGGCGGGCGTTGAAGATAGTCGTGATGCAGCGATTACATTTATCAAACGCTTATCACTAGGCAGAGAACCAGATCCAAAATTAATTGAAGTATTTGTTGATAATGGACATGTTATGGTTGATTATTTACATGAAAATACACCATTACGCTTTGTAATGCCTGAAGGTTACTCTGAATACTATGCACATCTTCCAGAAGCATTACATAAAGGGACACGTTCGATGGATCCAGTACCATTCGATTTAAATACAGTTGGTGAATGGGCTCCACTAGTTCGTCAAAACCCTGTTTTCCCACCACTTACACTAGCTGAAGGTGGCGCAGTTGGAGGCATCGACTTCGCAAAACTAGGTGAGCGGATGGAAAATAATATTGTTACAATGGGTCGTTCACTTATCGGTGCATTGCTAAAAGCCGCACTTGATCGTGATGTGGAAATTAAAATAAACACACCGGGTAAAGAACTTGTGCTAGATGACGAGGGTAATGTCATTGGTATTGTTGCTGAAAATAAAGATGGAGAAAAGATCTTCATCGGTGCTCGAAAAGGTGTCGTATTAGCATCTGGTGGATTTGAATGGAACCAGGAATTAATCAAAACATTCCTAAAAGGTCCTATTACACATCCAATGTCTCCACCGGGTAATGAGGGCGATGGACTAATCATGGCTATGGAAGCTGGAGCTGCTCTTGGTAATATGAGTGAAGCCTGGTTCTATCCAACAATGGTAGATCCAACGTTTGAATATGAAGATCACGTTATGAATCAAACAGGCGGCGGACGATCAGGCCCGAACAGTATTATTGTCAACAAGTATGGTAAGCGTTTTGTACATGAAGGTACAACATACAACGACATGCCACGCGCAACTTTCGACTTCGACCCTGTTAAACTAGAATATCCGAACGAAGGACCCGTGTGGATGGTATTCGATCAGCAATTAAAAGATTCAACGATGATTGTTACAATGATGCCAGGTGAGGATGCTCCTGATTGGGTAGACCAAGCCGAAACATTAAGCGAGCTTGCTGAAAAAATTGGCGTAGATGCTGATGGCCTCGAAGCAACTGTTGCACGTTGGAATGAACACTGTGAAAAAGGGGAAGACCCTGATTTCCACAGAGGGACTACTCACTTTGAAAATATTCTAGGTGGCGGCGGAAATGCCGAAGCCAACCTGGGTAAAATCGAAAAAGGTCCATTCTATGCTGTGCAAGTTTTCGCAGGTGCACTTGGCACAAGCGGTGGTCCACGTATTAATGAAAAAGGTGAAGTAATGAGCCTCCGCGGAAATGTAATTAACGGTCTTTATGCGGCAGGTAACGCAGCTATGAGTATCTTAGGACCCGTATACCCAAGTGCTGGCGGAACAATAGGGCCAGGTATGACAATGGGCTATATTATCGGTAAAGAAGTTGGAACAAAAGATTCACGTGAAATTTAATTTAACAATAAAAGAGGGAGTGACTTAATATGCCGAACGGAACACATACAATCGAACTTCAAGTACCAATCGAAAATATTTGGGATCTTGTTAGCGATATGAATAAATGGGCACCATTAGTACCTGGTTATATCGAGCATGAAATTATAAGTGACAAACAATCGACGTGGAAGTTTAAAGGCGATTTGGGTTTCATGAAGAAAACTGTTAAACTCCAAATCGATATCCAAGAATGGATTGAACCAACAAAAGTTACATTTGATTTAAAAGGTTTGTCGGATAACTTTACTGGCGGGGGTTACTTTACCGCTGAAAAAATCACAGAAAACTCTACCAGAATGACTGGTCACTTAGACATTACAGCAGGTGGTATGATGGGGCCTATGGTTAACACGATTCTGAAAAATTTTGTTCCTGATACAGCGAAAGAATTAACTGAAGCAATCGGAGCAGAAATCATTGAAATCGAAAAGGTAAACGTTTAAGAAAAACGGTTATCATGACGATATGAAAAGACTACACAAGGAATTAATTATCCTGTGTAGTCTTTTTTGGTTTTATATAGTCAAGAAAGATATTTTTTACAATATTTGCTTGTTGACTAGGCAAGGTGACCAGATTACCCAACTTTACACTTTCGAAAAAGGATAGCTTCCTTGTGTAAATCCCAAAAACGTTTGAAATAGCGAGCAGTGTTTCCTCAAAGGAAAGATCCTGACGTATGGATTGATCCTCTTTACCCTCTTTAATAATTTCTGAAATAACAATTACGATATTTGCATATGCCTTATGGTAGTTGGCTATATTTTCCATATGTTCTTGTGAGAAAGCCGCATATATTTCAAATGCTTCCAGTAGTTTCATACTATCTAATTCCTCTTGATCAGAAATTTTTACGTAATGATTTAGAAGCATTTCAAATTTTTGGAAACAGTTTCCCTCACTCGCTAATATGCGCTCAAACTTCGGTAGTCTATCTTCTAAAATATCCACCATAACCGCAATAATCAACTTGTTTTTCTTAGGGAAATAACGAAAGATAGTTGCTACGCCAAGTCCAGCTTCATCAGCCACATCTTGCATTGTAGACCATTCGAAACCTTTCTGAGAAAAAACAGTGAAGGCAGCTTGTAGAATATTATTTGATCGCCGCTTTTTATATGTCATTATGAAAACCCCTTATTATTAACTAATAAAATTAACAGTAATAATGAATATATTACAGGATTAATGCATGAATATCTAATCAAGTGATTCAATAAATAGCGGGATGTGTTCTATTAATTTAAGAAGTACGTATGCAAGAATATAATTACTGGTAATTCAAATAAATGCATGTACATACAAATCTGGATAATTATCGTATGGATTCTAATGTGACTTGGCAGTTGGGATACAATGCTGTACATTCATCAAACTTAATATTAATGAGCAAAGCAACTTTATTTACTTTACATACTTAGTAAGTTAAAATTACCTAACAAGGATAACAATTGTCGCCGTTAGTAAATCTAGAAGTTTTATAAAATAAAGTAATTGTGAAAGTGGTGATATAAATGCAGATGAAAACGGGTGTTGAACAGTCGGTATATGCCATCTTACTACTCAATATGTTACCAGATAAGGCGGTGTTGCCTGGTGAAGCGATTAGTCAGCAGTTGGAGACATCACCAAGTTACTCGCAAAAGTTATTGAGGAAATTAGTAAGTGCCAACTTGATTTCTTCTGTTTCAGGGGTAAAAGGTGGCTTCAAACTAAATAAGAAACCAGAAGACATTCGGATATATGATGTTTATTTGGCAATAGAGGGACATCAATCACTTTATTCGCCTAGTGGTATTCTGGATGACATGCTCGACTTGGAAAAAGATGATAAATGCTGTTTGTTAACGGACTTGATGGATGAGGCTGAATCTGCGTGGAAGACTGTGCTGAAGCGCGAAACAATCGCCTCGTTATCTAAGGAAATTCAGTCAGATCGCTTTGCAGAAAAAGTAGCTTCTTTACAAAAGTTAATTAACGAAAAGATGGTTAAATAAAAGGAAGTATCGATAAGGTGGTAACTAATATGGAAAACTTCCAAACACATAATGGTTTTGCACGAACCTATGAAGAAAACAAATTAACGCTTGGACTTCTATTTCCTTTAGAATCTTACGTTGGAAGTTTTCCGAAAATGGATTTACAGGAGCAAATGGCACTCGCTAAAAAAGTAGATGATTTAGGGTTTGCTTCGTTGTTTGTAAGAGATGCTCCGCTCTACGATCCGAATTTTGGGGATGTGGGATTTCTTTATGACCCACTGATGTTTTTAACATACGTGGCGGCGCATACTGAAAAGATTGCGCTTGGTACGGCAAGTATCGTCACGACATTACGCCATCCATTGCATTTGGCAAAGTCTGCAGCAACGCTAGACAGTTTGTCGAATCAACGCTTTTTGTTTGGCGCAGCAACTGGGGATCGTCCCATTGAGTTTCCTGCATTTAAAGTGAATCCTAGCGATAAAGAAGACTTATATCAAGAGTCGATAATGGTAATGAAACAGGTATGGAAAGAATCATTCCCACAAATACAAACAGGGCGCGTCGACATGACAGTGGGAGATGTTGTTCCGAAACCGGTCTTAGGTGATATCCCCATTTTTGGAACAGGTTATTCTGGCCAAACAATAGAGTGGTTAGCAGAACATACAGATGGCTGGTTATTTTACCCACAACCTGTCAATGAGCAGCGTGCGCTTATTGAGAAATGGCATGAGGCGGCTGGTCGATTTAAACCGTTTGCACAACCTGTAGGACTTGATTTATCTGCGAATCCGAATGAAGCCCCAAAGCCGATAAAAGGTGGATTTAGGGCGGGTCATAAATTTATAATTGATTATCTACATGCATATCAAGATGCTGGGGTTAATCATGTCGTGTTTGGATTAAAGGCTGGTAGGCGCCCTGCTGAAGAGGTCATTCAAGAATTAGGAGAATATGTGCTCCCTCATTTTCCAACAATCAAAAAGTAAAATAGAAAGAAGTGAAGAATGATGATAAAAGGATTAGGTCGTATCAATGAATTGGCAAAAATACAGCGTGAAGTTGGGTTGACTGACGCTGAAAAAGTTGAGCAGAAAGCATTACGAGAAAACTATTTACGTGAAATTCGCGGACAAGTACTCGATACCTTTTCTGGACTAACCGTGCTCGATCCGCTTGGCAATGATGTAACACCTGATAAAGTGCGCAATGTAATTAAAGAGTGAATAGAGAAGGGAAGTTTTACAAAGTGAAATTAAGCGTATTAGATCAAGCACCGATAACGAGCGGAAATAACGCCGCGGATGCTTTAAAAAAGGCAGAAGAATTGGCAATATTAGCAGATGAATTAGGCTACACAAGAATGTGGATGGCCGAGCACCACGGCACAAATACGT
Source organism: Sporosarcina sp. G11-34 (assembly GCF_026931025.1). Taxonomy (NCBI): domain Bacteria; kingdom Bacillati; phylum Bacillota; class Bacilli; order Caryophanales; family Caryophanaceae; genus Sporosarcina; species Sporosarcina sp. G11-34. The sequence goes on from NZ_JAHNZW010000022.1 coordinate 33,010, forward strand.
TCGCCAGTTCAGCACCTGAAGTAACCGCGGCGCATTTAGCAGCGAAAACGAAGAACCTTCGTATTGGTACGGGTGGCGTCATGATGATGCATTACTCACCGTTAAAATTAGCAGAAGTGTTTAAAACGCTAAGCGCATTTTCACCGGGACGTATTGACTTCGGGGTAGGCCGAGCACCGGGTGGCGACAATAACGCAATCTATGCATTATCTGAAGGACGCCAACCGATGACGAATAACATGTACGAAAAATTCGAACTCGCTTTAGAATTAATTAATGATGAGGTACCAGAAGATAATTTATACAATAAAACAATCGCAACGCCTGCTCAAGTTGTATTGCCTGAAGCTTGGCTACTGGGATCGACTGGGAACAGTGCGATTCAAGCAGGGCGCATGGGTGTTGGTTACTCGTTTGCACAGTTTTTCATGGGTGGCATGACGAAAGAGATTTTAGATGCATACCGAAAAAACTTTGAGCCTACTGTGTTTATGGAGAAACCAGAAATTAAAGTAACGTATATGGTAACAACAGCCGAAACAAAAGAAGAAGCTGAGTACGAAGCTTTGCCGCAAGATATTTGGCGTCTATTGTTTACAAAAGGGCGTATTGGCCAAGTTATATCACCTGAAGAGGCTCAAAACTTCCAGTTAAGTGAAATGGATCGGATGACGATTCAACAAAATCGTAATATCCACATAGTCGGTTCAGCAAAAGAAGTTGCAACTAGATTACAAGAGGAGCAAGCACAATATGGATTCGAGGAGGCCATGATTTGTAGCATTCCGCATTCTCAGGAAAAACGCCTAGAAGTGTATCGCTTATTGGCGCGCGAATTATTCTAAACCTAAGATAGGGGATGAAATGATGGACAGCCTAACCAAATCATATTTTGATAACCTGGAAGCAAAGGACAAGGATCTTCAATTCGAAGCCTTCAACAACATTAAAGCAGCCATCGACGAAGAAGTTGACTGGGCTTATGAAGTTTGGAATCAATTAAAGGACTGGTTAACAGACCCAGATAATCACCGACGATCAAGAGGGGCCCAGTTCCTTTCAGGTCTTGCAATTAGTGATCCTGAACAACGAATGCTTCAAGATTTTCCAGCCTTATGGGAAGTGACCAAAGATCCTAAATTTGTAACAGCTCGCCATAGCCTGCAATCGATTTGGAAAATAGGACTAGCTGGGGAAGAGCAAAAAGACTTACTCATAGCTCATATCAGTGACCGCTTTCGGAATGGCGCCGAAGAAAAGCACTATACCTTAATTCGATTTGATATGATTCAAGGTCTGCGGAACTTATATGACGAACTAAAAGATGAAACAATTAAGCAAACTGCAATGGCTTTAATTGAAACTGAAGAAGCTGAGAAATACAGAAAGAAATATTTATCTGTATGGAAATGACTTGAACTCGCTTCGGAACGAAAAGTTAGAGGGGGGACGATTTATATTGAAAGTACTCGTAGTTGGCGCAAATGGCCAAATTGGAAAACACCTCGTCAATTTGTTGAAAGAAAGTGACGAGCATACTGTTAGGGCAATGGTTAGAAATGAAGAGCAAGTAGAGGCATTTGAAAAAATGGGCGTTGAAACAAGGCTTGCAGATTTAGAGGGTAGCGTAGAGGCAATTAAAGAAGCAACAGAAGGTTGTGATGCAGTCGTATTTGCAGCCGGATCCGGTAGCCATACAGGTGCAGATAAGACAATGCTCATCGATCTCGACGGGGCTGCTAAAACAATAGAAGCCGCACAAGAAATCGGCATTAAACGCTATGTTATGGTTAGCGTGATTCAAGCGGATAATAGAGACAGTTGGGGAGGTACACCAAGTTATTATATGACAGCCAAGCATCACGCTGATAATATATTAAAACAAAGTGGCCTAACGTATACGATTGTTCGTCCTGGTGGTCTTTTAAATGAACCGAGTACAGGGAAAATCAATGCGGCTGATAACATTAAAACTGGTTCTATCCCACGTGAAGATGTGGCTAAAACAGTTTTTGAGTCTTTGGCGAATGAAAAGACATTTAATCGTTCATTTGATTTAATATCGGGTGAAACTGAAATTTCTGATGCACTAAATAATATAAAATAAAAGTATCCCTGTCATTTGTAACCAAATGGCGGGGATATTTTTCTCTTACGCAACAAAATTCATCATGGGCTAAATTGGGCAATGCTAGTTTTGTGCTGAAATATGGTGTAAATCGTTTTAGCAGGCTTGTGATCAACGTCGACAATCAGCTTATTGCTTTCGGTCGTCACAAGGTACATGCCATTTCCTAGGGAAGTAACCTCATTAACGGGAGACACCCGAATTGCTTTAAGCACTGACGAATCATCCATCAAAACTGTTAATCTTTCCTCAGATTTATAATGATGATATATATCTTTAGGGTTGATATAAAGTAAAATTCCAGCTAGTAAAAAAAGAGCTCCGTACTTAATTAATTTCCTCACAAATAGCCTCCTATCTGTGCCCCGTGGAGATTGTTTATTTCAATGAAAATTTCTCTTCATAATTTGTCGCCTGCTTCAATGCTTTTTCCTCCGTTGGAATCCGCACAGATAACATCCAAATATTTAACATTGTAAATAAGATGGCAGTGAAATAAGCACTGAAAATAAGAGGAAGGACGAGTAACTCGGTAGTCACAATAACGTAATTAGGATGGCGAATAAACGCATAAGGCCCTTTTTTCACAACATCCGCACCTGGTAAAATAATAATTTTCGTATTCCAAAATTTCCCGAGCGACGTAAGGCACCAAATCCGAGCAACTTGTGCAACGAGAAAAACTGAGAGGTAAACAACCCACAATGGTGAAAGGGGTCGATTAACGATGACTACTTCAAGCAGGAGTGAAACGAAAAACATAACATGCATGGTTACCATAATCGGGTAATGTCTCGCACCCACTTCAAATGCCCCTTGATTCCTCATCCAAGTTTCATTTCGTTTTGCAATAATTAGTTCAGTGAGTCGTTGGATAATGACAATCGTAATGACGAAAGCAAAAAGCAAGTTGTCTTCACCTCATTCCCATTTTAATAACAGAAGTTCACCGCAAAATCCGGGGCCAAGTGCCGCCATCAATCCGTAATCACCGACTTCAGGTTCACTTTCCATAAAGCGCTGGAGCACATAAAGGATTGTGGGCGATGACATATTCCCGTTCTCACGTAAAATATTGCGAGAAACATCAGTTTTAACAGACTCAAATCCAAGTGCCTTTTCATACGCTTCTAGCACTTTTTTTCCGCCTGGGTGTGCAACGAAATGGGCAATGTCCTCTTTGTTTAACCCATTTGTGCTAAGGAACTCATGGACGAATGGTCCAAGCCATTTGGTAATAATACTTGGAATGCTTTTTGAGAAAATAACATGAAGACCACTATTTTGAACATCCCAGCCCATAACACCTTCCGAATTGGGCATTAACTTCGATGTTGTAGCGATAACTTTAGGCATCGGTTTATTGACTTTAACTGTAGATTCACGCCCAGCAACTAACGCACATGCGACGCCATCAGAAAAGAGGGAAGCCCCAATAAGATTACTCTTTGAATAATCATCTTTTTGGAAGGTTAGGCTGCATAATTCTACGGAAAGAACGAGAACATTAGCTTTGGGATAAGCTAAGCAATACTCATATGCCCTGCTAATTCCAGCGGCACCGCCTGCACAGCCCAATCCCCAAATCGGAACACGTTTAGTATCATCTCTAAATGGGATTAGATTCATAATGCGGGCTTCGATACTCGGTGTTGAAATTCCACTACTAGAAATGAAGAAAATCGCGTCTACCTCAGAGGGTTTGATTGGCATACTGAGCATATTATCGCCCTCAAGACATGATTGAACGGCTTGTACACCGTAACTAACCGCATGATCAATATAAAGATCATTTCTTTCTTTAAAATCATGTTCTTTTTCAAACCACTCTAGTGGCATACAAATATTGCGTTTCTGAATATCGCCATTATCAAAAACTTTTAAGAGTCTTTCAATGTCAGTAAACTTCTCACTAAATAATGCTCTTGTTAATTCAACCGCTTGTTGTTGTTTGATTTCATGAGGTGGTTTAAATGTGCTAACTGAAAGAATTTTAGGCATGGTTACCTCCGCATGTTCTTATTTTCACCACTGTAATTGTCCGACTACTCTAAACTCTGGTACGTAGGCATGTCCACTAAGAAAAATATTTCAATCATGTATTATGAAGTTACTATTGTGTCTGGAGGGTATAAAATGTCTATTAAACTGAGCATATTAGATCAATCACCGATATCTGAGGGGAGCACTGCAACCGAGTCCTTAAAATATACAGCTGAACTTGCTAAGAAAGCAGAAGAATGGGGCTATACCCGATTCTGGGTTTCAGAACATCACGATGCAACAACACTTGCTGGTTCTTCACCGGAAATATTAATGGCACATCTTGCGACAATCACTTCGACAATACGGATTGGATCGGGCGGCGTTATGCTCCCACATTATTCAGCTTATAAAGTTGCTGAGAATTTCAAGTTGCTTGAAACTCTATTTCCAGGAAGAATTGACGCTGGCGTTGGACGTGCTCCAGGTGGAATGCCACGAGCTACATATGCACTTAATAACGGTGAATACCGAGACGTGAAGAAATTTCCGCAACAAGTGGACGATTTGACCATGTATTTGAACGACACGATGCCGCCTGATCACCCGTACTTTGGTTTGAAAGCAACACCACTTACAAAAGAAGCACCCCCAGTTTGGATGTTGGGGTCGAGTCCGAGTTCTGCTGCACTTGCTGCTGAGAAAGGCTTGCACTATATGTTTGCACAGTTTATTAACGGAGAAGGTGGCCCTTCATCTGCTGCCCATTATCGCAAGGCATTTATCCCTTCTGCCTCTTTACAGAAACCGTATCAGGCCGTTGCTGTCTTTTTTGCGTGTGCAGAAACAGATGAAGAGGCGGAGCGAATAATATCGTCGCTAGACCTTTCGCTAATGATGTCTGCACAGGGAATGCCTTCAAAAGGAACCCCTTCGCCGGAAAAAGCAATGGCTTATTCTTATAGTGATTTTGAAAAACCGTATATCCTTGAAAACCGGAAACGAATAATTATCGGCACCCCGAAAACTGTACGTGCCCAAATAGAAAAACTCGCACAAGAATTTGGCGCAGATGAAGTTATGCTCGTTATGATTGCGTATGACTTTCAGGACAAGCTTAAGTCTTATGAATTAATAGCAAAAGAGATGTTGTAAATATACTCATATCATTGTATGCGTAGGACGTTGTTAGTATGAGGAGAATGGCTATTGGGTATTTAATACAATTAGCTGTGGTAGATGCTATGATTGACTAAATAGTTAATTGGGGGGCTCCTATTGTTTACGCATAAAATTGATGAGGATTTGGCACTGAAGCTTATTGAATTAAGGGATGCAGAAAGTGTTTTTGAGTTAACAAATAACTCGAGGGATTATTTGCGTGAATGGCTTCCTTGGTTGGATATTACAACTAAACTTGAGGATACAAAAGGGTTTATTAACATATGTTTAAAAGGCTATTTTGAAAATAAGAGTATGAACACAGTGATATTATTTAAAGGTGAAATTGTGGGGATTGCTGGTTTTAACGAGATAAACTGGTCAAATAAAACAGCGTATATTGGGTATTGGCTTGGTGAAGAATTCCAAGGAAATGGCATTATGACGAAGGTAGCCAGTACATTGACTGATTATGCTTTTAATGAATTAAACTTAAATAAAGTTGAAATTAGAGTTGCTGAGGAGAATGAGAAAAGTAGAGTGATTCCTGAAAGGTTGAGTTTTGTAAAAGAGGGAAGTATTAGACAAGCAGAATGGTTGTATGATCATTATGTAAATCACATAGTTTATGGCATGTTGGTGGAAGAATGGAATGGTAAAAACGAATGATTTTGCAAGATATATAAATGAGGAGGAATAGTTATGGACTTAATCTCAACACCTTATAGATTAGAGGAAAAGCCGAAACATATTGCTAAATTAATGACACTAGAAAATGTGTCTGTTGTGAATATCCAACTAAAAAAGGACGAAACGATTGCCGAACACGATTCAAAAAGGGAAGTCATAATTATTGTGCGAAGGGGTGCGGTAATATTTGATGTTGAAGGAACTGAACAACTTGTAACCCAGGACAATGTATTGCATATGTCACCGCTTGAAAAACATAGTCTGCGGGCAACGGAAGATGCGGACCTAATGGTATTACAGGTCATGCCATAAGTGTTGACCAACCTTGCTACATTATTAAAACAGTGCTATGATGTTCGAACGGCAAAAAAAAGCGAGTGATAAATATGAGTCAACTTATAGATACAACCAAACAGCATATTTTAGAACCCCAAACCCTAGACTAAAACCAGTCTAGGGTTTTTGTTGCCTAAGGGAAAGAATTCTATTGGAGGTACAAAATTATGAGTAGAAAAAAGAATGCAGATGCCTCAATCATCGCTGTGTGGATTAGTTTAATTAGCAATATCATACTGACTATACTAAAGATTGTTGTGGGGACACTCTTTCACAGTCCCGTACTTCTTGCAGATGGGTATCACAATGCGGGAGATGTTGTGGCAAGTGGTGCAGCTTTAACATCTATGCGTATATCCAAACTACCAGCTGACGAGGATCATCCCTATGGACATGGTAAAGCTGAAGTAATTAGTTCCGCGATTGTTGCAATTATTTTAGGATTGGCAGCCATTTATATTGCTTATGAATCCATCTCAGCTATCTTTAGTGAGCCTGAAAAAGCGAGCATAATTGCCTTTATTACAGCCGTTATTTCTCTTGTTTGGAAGCATGTCTTATACTTATATACGATTCGAATTGGGAAAAAAGCAAATAGTAAAGGCCTAATCGCAACGGCTTATGATCATCTTGCCGATGTGTATGCGTCATTAGCAGCGGTCTTGGGGATAGGACTCGCGCTTTTAGGAGATTTATATCAAATCAAAATTCTCGCTTACGGCGACCCAGTCGCGGGCATTATTGTAACGATTTTAGTTTTCAAGCTGGCTTATCATCTTGGAAAAGAAGCATTGGATACACTTATGGAGAAAAGTGTCAGTTTGGAAAGATTGGCTGAATTCACTTCACTGATCAATTCGGTCCCAGAGGTAAGGCGTATAGATCGCCTCCGTGCAAGGGAACATGGACATTATGTGCTGGTAGATCTTCGTGTAGGTATCCTAGGAGATTTAACGATTCAAGAGGGCCATGATATTTCTCGTAAAATAAAAAAAATGATTATGGCAGCACATCCTGATGTGGATGAAGTGCTTATTCATATTAATCCCTGGTATGATGAAGAAAAATAACATTGACGGTAAGGGGTATGTTTAGATGAAAATTGCATTATTTGGCGCAACAGGCCGAGTGGGCACGGAAGTCCTGAAACAAGCATTGGCGGCAGGCCATGAAGTGGTTGCGCTCGTCCGTTCACCTGAGAAATTAGCCGGGAATGATAAACTTACAATTATTCAAGGAGATGTACGCGATGCGGCAGCAGTTTCACAAGCGATTTCAGGTGTGAACGTTGTGTTTAGTGCAATTGGTACAGATAAGACAACGACATTGACTGAAGCGGTCCCTCATATGATTGATGCAATGAAAGAAGCAGGTATCAATCGAATTGTCACAATAGGAACAGCTGGTATTTTACAAAGCAGAATAGAGACAGAGAAATTACGCTATGAAGCGGGCGATTCGAATCGTCGACTGACATTTGCCGCAGAAGAGCATCATAAAGTGTACGATATGCTTCGAGAATCAGAGCTAGAGTGGACCATAATTTGTCCGACTTATTTACCTGAAGGTGAAGCGGTAGGTAACTATAGAACTGAACGAGATTTATTGCCAGAGGACGGTAAAAAAATCACTGTCGGAGACACAGCAAACTTTGCTTATGAAGAATTAGTAGAAGGTAATCATATCGGATTTCGTGTGGGCATTTCATATTAATAGTAGAAAAAAACGCTGAACATATAAATGTCAGCGTTTTTTGTGTGCGCCCAGCATGGGCGTAATCTATAGGGTGTAAGTCCCGAACTGTGAAGGTAGAAGTAACAGTTAGCTTAACGCAAGGGTGTCCACGGCGACGTGGAATCTGAAGGAAGCGAGCGGCAAACCTCCGGTCTGAGGAACA
>NZ_JAHNZW010000023.1:0-39946 GCF_026931025.1 Sporosarcina sp. G11-34
CTCATATATCAAAAGAAATTTGATAGGGAAGGCATGGCGATTAATCTTTTCATTGCATTAATTGTTATCATGGTGCTGTCCACAGGGATGGAAAAAGCGAATGATTTCACAGATGATGCAATCACAGCGATTAATACATCAGAGTTATACGATGAAGGCGAAGGCTCATTATCAGCGAATATAATTTCGAGGAATATTACTGATTTAGTTGAATTTGATAAAAATAATTGGTCGTCATCAGAATTAACTCGACCAAATACCATTCCTTTATCTATGCTTAGTAACATTCAAATAAAGGAAAAATTTGATAGCAATAGAACAGAATTAAATATGTCCACGGAGGGAAAAGATTTATCGAAAAAATATACAATATGGACATCATCAGCAAAAGATTTAGCGAAACTTGACCAGGGGGGCTTGGAATGGAATAACGAATATTACTATCGTTATAGCGTGGATTGGATAACCCTAGCAGTGACGTTGATTATTATGGCTTTCACGTTATTCTCCATTGCTTTCAAATTGGCAAGATTATCTTTCGAGTTGGCTTTCAATTATATTCTAGCGATTGTTGTTGCTCCTGCTGATATACATGATGGACAAAAAACCAAGAAAATTATCCAAGCGATTTTGAATACTTTTCTAGTAATAATCTTGATTTTCTTGTCTATGAAAGTGTATATGATTGGTACAGCATATCTTGCGAATGAATTAACAGGTTTGGCGTATTTGGTTTCCCTAATTGCTTTTTCAGTTGCAGTAGTAGATGGGCCAAATATCGTTGAAAGATTATTTGGCATTGATGCAGGACTTAAAAATGGTTGGGGTCTTCTTGCAGGGGCTTATGCAGGTGGAAAAATGGTTACAGGGCTAGGTAAAGGGTTAGGAAATATGATGAAAGATGGCTCTAGTGAAACGAACCCCCAACAACAAAAACCTTCGAGATTAGGTAACGGAAAAGTACTCTCTCCTAATGGAAACGGTGTAGGTGAAGATGGTGAGAATACTGATAAAGTAAATCAAGATGGTTCTGGTGGAGTTGCAGGTGTTGCAGGGATTCTGAATAAAGGAAAAGGGGATCCAAGTAATAGTCAATCTGGTTCTAGTGAATCTGGTGAAACATCAGAAAATGGAACAACAACAGATGATACACAAGGTACTGGAAGCACAGGAGGTACGGCAAGCGTATCCTCGCAATTGGACGGTGAAAAAGGAGAAGGACAAACAAGAATCAAAGCACCTTCACCGAATGATGCTGACCGTAGAAGCCTTTCACAACAAGGTCAAGGTGGAACTGGTAATATACCGGCCACAAGTGATCCGAACAGTGGACAGAGGGCGCTAGGCATTCAACAATCGGGCATACAAACAGATGCAGATGTTTCAAGCGTTTCAGATCAAGTGCAAGGTAATTCATCAGTTAGCAATATTAATTCTGGTGGCGTACCTTCACCAAGCACGGCAGGTCAATCAAACGCTCCAACAAGTGGGGTTAATGCTCCAACCACAAGTGGTTCAAATAGCGTCCAGAGGGCGCAAGGCGTTCAACAATCGAGCGTACAGACGGATACAGATATTACAAGTGTTTCTGACCAATCACAGGGAAGTACAACGGTTCGTAATGTTCAATCTGGGAGTTCTAGTGCTCCAAGTTCGAGTGGAATAAATCAATCGAATGCACCACAAACCACAAGCGGTCACACTGGCAGTCAAGCAACAACGGGTAGTAATGTACGTCAGACTAACACGACAGCCGTTAATAGTTCTGGTGGAAATGTTGTTGTTGATGAAGATGTTATTGTAAATGAAAATACAAGTAACACCGTTCAAGGAACTAGAAATGTGAGTACAAGAAACAGTGGTGGTAGTCCAACCACGAGTGGTTCTGGGTCGAATAATTTCTTTGGTTCTGGTGGCTCAAATGATACGGTGAGAGGTTCAAGTAATTCAGTGCATCAACAGAGTACATCGCAACAATTAGTTCAAAATGAAACAGCCGTTACTCACGAACACGAACAACAAGTGAGAACGGAAGAAACGCAAAATGTAAACCAGAGGGTTAGACCGAGAAACTATAATGTTGATGGAGGGACATCAAATACCGTAAATCGCATGAGGAATTTCAGAAATAATGATAGAAATAATAATTGAATTGAAAATCGGAAATAGCCACCATGTGGCTATTTCTTTTTCTTTTCATGAAGGAGTTGAAAGAGTTGAGAAGTTATCGAATACCAAGTGAAATATCTACTGAATTACGAATCAATAAACTGCTATACTTGTTCGATTTGTTATTTATTATCGGCTTAATCATGTTTCGCATGGTCGCCTTGCCTTTCATCCACTCGTCATTAGTCTGGTACTTTACATTGTTTCTAGTGTTGTTTGGATTATTTATGATAGCAAGACCTTCAACCAATCCTAAAAAACGGATGTTTCATGCTATCATTTACGCTTTTATTAGAAAAAAAGACTCGTATAGTTCTATTGATTATGAGAAAGGGGAATAAAGCGAATGGTATTATTTGATGAAAAAAAAGTAAATAAAAAAGTGGGTAAAGAGAAATCCCAAGCAGTTTTAGACGAAAGAAATTTAATTACGCAACGAAAAATGGATCAGAAGAAAGTGAAAGTGCTTCCTTCGTTTGCAGATATTACACCAATTATTGATATTTCAAACAATGATTTTTTTGAAATGAGGAACGGTGAATATTTAGAGATTTTGCAGATAACGAGTAAAGATATATATTCACTGAATGAAAGCGATAAAGACAATGACATATTTTCCTTGACCTACTTTTTCCAAGCGTATTTAGGTTCAGTGAAAATTGTTCCTTTGAATACACCAGTGAATTTAGAATTACAAAAGAACAATGTGATAAGAAGGATCAGAAGAAATAAAGTACCCGCGTATCTACCTTTCCTAGAAAAAAAACTGTCGGAATTAGAGTTCTTGGAAAAACATCGGACAGATAGAGAATTCTTTATTTTTGTCTATGCAGAAGATGAAAAGACATTGTTGGAAAGAAAGACACATGTACGGAAGTTGTTAGCCCAAAGTAATCCAGTAATTGAATTACCCGTTACGAAAAAAGTCAACGTGTTATATCAATTGTTTAATCCAAATTCAAAGCCAAAAACTGACTAATAGGAGGAAATACTATGTTAAATGTTTTGTCCAGATTCAGAAAGAGTAAATCAATTGAAGAAGTTAAAGAAGAAAAGGGATATAACCCCCACCTTGTAGCTAGTATTCAGCCACAAGGTGGTATCAAGTTTGAAGGCAGTTATGTTCGGATGGGTGATGGCTATGTATCTTGTATTCACGTTTATAAATACCAGACACTTGTAAATGATTTTTGGCTAGAACAAATTATGAAAATGGAAAATGCTATTGTGACAATAGATGTATCCACAGCAAATAAGCGTGAAATCATTGAAACAATTAATAAGTCTATGTCAGAACAAGATACACGTTTTGTCAATGCGAAAGACAACGTAGATCGGATTGATGCTCGTGATAGTTACGTGGAATTAGATGATTTGTATAATCAAATTTCTAAAGGTGAAATCATGAAACGTATTCATTTAAGAGCGTTTGTAAAAGGTAAAACGCTTGAAGAATTAGAGTATCGGGTAAAAGAAGTTTTAGAAGAATTGGAAAGTAATAACTTTAGAGGTTCTATATTGATTAATGAGCAAGAATGGGAATGGGAAAGCCTGTTTTCTAGTTACGATTCACAATTAAAATACCCTAATAATCGAAAAGGAAAGGAAATACAGTCAATGTCTTTGGCAGGTGGATATCCTTTTCATTATACAAGTTTAAGTGATAAGAATGGAACATATTTCGGCACTACTGATACAAATGGTAGTGTCATTTTTGATTTATTTCACAGGGATAAAAATAGAAAGTTTTATAATGCGCTAATGGTTGGGAAGATGGGTTCTGGTAAATCTACACTTCTAAAGAAAACGGTTGTTGACCAAGCGATTAAGGGAAATAAAATCCGTATTCTCGATGTTACGGGGGAATTTGCGGAAGTCGTTATGAAATTGAACGGTAAACAAATAGCATTAGATGGTTCACAAGGAATCATTAATGCACTTCAAGTATATAAAACAGTTACTAATGATGATGGTACGGCAAACGAATCATTATCATTCACGCAACATTTATCTAAAATGAAAGTTTTCTATAAATTCATTAACCCATCAGCGAAAGACGGAAATGAAGCGAAAGAATTTGAAAATTTATTAAGGCAACTATATGTAAATAAAAACATGTGGTCATCAGATAAGAACAAAATTATTGAGATTACAAAATTCAAAGCAAGCGAGTACCCAATATTTTCAGATTTACTTGCATTCGTAAGATCAGAACTATATGCAGACTTTGAGGAACAAATCCGACACAGTCATTTAGGGAGAGAACGTGAAGTTAGACTTGCTAACATAGAACTTTCACTGAAAAATCTTGTTGAAAACTATGGGGATATTTTCGACGGAACATCTTCAATTGAAAGTTTCGATGATGAATTAGTTGTTTCATTTCCTTTGCGAAACTTAACAAACTTAGACCCCGAAATTTATCAAGCACAGGTTTTCAATATCATGAACATGTTGTGGGACGGAATGATTGTGAACGGTTCACCACAATTTAAAGCGTTTAACCGTGGCGAATTGAAAGGTGAAGATGCAATTAAGTTTTTGATTGTTATTGATGAAGCCCATCATCTAATAAATACAAGGGATGTATCACAACCTGCTGTACTTTATCTTGAAAGATTCATGCGTGAAGCACGTAAATACTTCGGTGGAATATTCTTCGTATCCCATTTAATTACGGACTTTGTACCATCTGGTTCCAATAGTGAAAATGCAGAAAACGTAAAGAAGTTATTCCAGTTGACGCAATACAAATTTATTGGTGAACAGGACGCTGAATCTATGCCAATTATTCAATCGGTTTTTGATGGACAGCTAACTGAATCCGAATCTAGGATTATTCCAACGCTTGAAACAGGTAAAGTCGTTTTATGTATTTCTGGTCTTAAAAACTTAGCGTTTGAAGTAGATGTTTCGCAACAAGAATTAAGAATGTTCGGGGGGGGTGCTTAATTTGACACAGGCAAGTTCAGTAGCAAGAGAAACAGCAAAGGCAACAGCAAGGCACTTAGTTTTGAAGAAATTAAATCTAATTGGCTTAAAATATAAGCTAATAATTGCAGGAATAATTCTTGCGCTTCTTCTTTTAATGGTAATTATTGCAGGTCTTATCGCAACAGTCGGTGGTGGAGAAGATGATAACCCGATTGGTCTAGGTGTAGGGCAAGCATTGGTATCAGCAGAGGTAGCGCAATACCGAGGGGCAATATTCGATGAACTAAGTTTGTTTGGTCTAAGTGAATATACGGAATTGCTTTTAGCTTTAATGATGCAGGAATCTGGTGGAAAAGGAAATGATCCAATGCAAGCATCTGAAAGTTTTTGTGGTGTCATCGGCTGTATATCAGACCCTCAACTTTCAATAGAAAAAGGTGTTCAACATTTTGTGAATGTTTTAGAAAAAGCAAATAAAGATGTCAAATTAACCTTACAAAGTTATAACTTCGGTGGTGGTTTTATCGACTATGTACTGGGGAACGGTGGAGCATATACAAAAGAATTAGCAATCTCATTTTCTCAAATGATGTATCAAAAGTTGGCTTACACTGGCATTTATAAATGTCATAGACCATCGGCAATTCAACACAATGCTTGTTACGGGGATATAGAATATGTTGACGCTGTTTTAAAGTATTTACCATCGGCTGTTATGGGTGGTGGTGAATCACAAATAGTTGCAGGTGATTTACATTCACCAGTAAATAGAGAAATGTACATCACATCGAAATTCGGATGGAGAGATTTAGGAGCAGGCCCAGAACACCATAACGGTATTGATTTAAGGTGTAATGAATCAAATTCAATTCATTCCGTTAAAGAGGGTAGCGTGGTCTATGCAGGACCAGGACCAGGAGGGTATGGGAACTTAGTTACTGTCCAACATGGAGTAAATACTTTCACAAGCTATGCACATTTAAGCAGGGTAGATGTGCAAGTTGGTCAATCCATTGATGGAGGAAATCAAGTTGGTATGTGTGGGAATACAGGTAGATCATATGGAGCGCACTTGCACTTTGAAATCAAAACTGAAATGTGGGGTGGCTACATGAACGCTGCACCATACTTAGGTTTATAAGGGGGATGAAAATGTTTTTATCAAAAAAAGGATTAACCTATTTTCTATCATTTATCCTTATCATTTCACTGATTGCCAATGTATATAGTTTTGCAAAAAGAAATGATATAAGCACAAATCTAAGAGGAAAAGTAAATGAATATGAATCTGAAATGAAGGTGAAAGACAATGAAATCACTCTATTGAACAAAGAGATTTCAAACCTTCAAAAAAAGAAAAATGATATATCAAATGAAAGCGAAAGTGAAAATGAGACGGCTGAAAATACATCTGAAAATGAACATTTTGACGTTAATAAGGAAATGATTAATACAGCTAACCGATTCATTGAATATGCTTTTGACACTAATCCAGAAACCTTTGTTACTAGAAAAAAGTTAGCCCAAAATTTTATGACAGATAATCTACTCGATACACTTTATACATCCGATGGAGTAGATGATGACGCTCAAAAAATAAGTATGGAAGTAAGTAAAGTGGTTGTCTATATTGACGACAACCACAATGATGAAGCGATTATTTACTATGTAGTAAATGAAGAAATACTTACTTCTGGTTATAAAGAAACAGTGGGGAAATATGTGAAACTGAAATTTATAAAGGACGGAAATCAAATAAAAGTATCGAATATTGAACCATTAAGTATAAGTGATGGAGGAATTTAATTTGAAGAAAAAAAGCAAGAAAAATTTAAAGGTCAATATGTCTAATGTCTATATTGTAATGGCATTATGTTTCATCTTAGGCTTTGTTTTTTTTGGTACATCAAAAATTTTTATAGCAGAGGAAATTCCGGTAAATCAAACTGAATTGAATCAAGAATTTGATCTACGTTCAAATGGGAAATTCATCATCAATGATTGGATATATGACGAGGAATATAACAAAATGGAAGTTGTTCTTGTGACAAATGGGATTAAAGATTTTTCAAATAAATTGGATTTTACGGCTGTTTCTAGAATGAATCTGAAACAAGAACTATCTACAAACATTGTATATAATGACAATGAAATTTACATTATACAAATTGAAAATGTACCAAAAAACTTTGACCAACTTGCAGTAAGATTGAATAAAAGTGAAAAGAATAATGCAGATATATTTAATGAAAGTGACGAAGTAGAGGACAGACAAAAGATTATTTCAACTGTATATACAGACCAAAGGGTTGTGAAAAGAGGGACGGTGAAAGAAAAGAACTTCAAGGAATATGCAATCCAAACTACAAATGATTTGATTGGAAATTCTACGTCAGAAATTGAAAAAATTCACCATAACATTGAAATAATTGAAAAGCTAAGTCTTGAAGTAAATGAGGAAATTAAACGATTGAAACAGGAATTACTTTATCAAACATTGGACGATCAAATCAATACCAACAACCAAATTTATAGACTGGAACGTGAAATTGAGGGCTATGAAAAGGACAAAAAAATGATGAACGAGAATATTACAAACATCAAAGCTAAGATTGAAAGATTAGACCAAAAGAACCGAGATTTATATTAATAAATGAACATATTTAGCTGTCACGCTAGCGTTCCTAAGTCGTTAAATGGCTGTCACGCTAGCGTTCCTAAATTCAAAAAACTTGTGCCCATCCAAACACTAGGCTTCGCCTAGTCTCACACTGAAAGTGGGAACAGTTTTCCCTTATGCTCTTTCTTACTAATCTACGCTTTCGCCTCGAATAACAGAATACTGATATACACGAACAGAATACTGATATATACTAAAAGAAGGGGGTGTTACTGTGGAAGTAAGGATTAGAGATGTAGACCCTTACACTGTCAAGAAGATAGATCAATGGGCAAAAGAAAAAGGCATATCAAGACAAGTATATTTAAAAAACCTGCTCGACAGTCTAACCACCATTGATATTCATTCCAATGTTATTGATAAGTATGAAAAGCAATTAGAAGTGAACACTTTGTTTTTAGAAAAGACATCCGACACTATGAGTGAGTTGCTTGAAGTTATAAAAGAATTGATCATAGATGAATAGTTCACCAAACGTTTCTCCTGCCGTTGTGATTAAGTCCAAATTCATTGTAGGTGGTAAATCTAAAACTTCTTTCAACAACTATTTAAACTACATGGATAGGGCAGAAACGCATACTAGAATTAATGAGTTTGAAAGCTATCAAGACTATATGAGTAATGAAGAAAAATCAACTGGATTATTTACACTTCATCAAGACAAACTTAGTAACGATGAAAAGAAAAAATACAAAGATTTATTTAAAGAATCACAGGAGAAGGGGAGTAATTTATGGCAAGATGTTATTTCATTTGATAACGATTGGTTAAAAGAAAACGGTGTTATAAAGGGAAACAACATTGACAATAAAAAGATACAACAAGCAACTAGACAGGCAGTAAATGAAATGCTCAAAAAAGAAGGCTTGATTGATTCGTCCGTCTGGACAGGGGCGATTCATTACAACACAGATAACATTCATGTTCATGTTGCAATCGTTCAAACAAAGGAATTTAAAGAACGTGGTAAAAGGAAGCAAGGTTCTATTGATTTGATGAAATCAAAAGTAGTCAATACCATCATGGACAGGTCGAAACAGAATGAAAAGTTAAACGAATTTATTCGTGATAAGGTTATTGGTTCAAAACAAAAGGATTCCATTATGAGTTTGAAAAATAGGGTAGTAAATAGGGATATGGTAAAGCAATTTAAAAAAATTCATTCCTTACTACCCGATGATAAACGAATGTGGAAATATAACATGAATGCCATACATGATGTAAGACCAGAAATTGATAAGTTGACCAAAATGTATATTCAAAAAAACTTCAAAGTGGAATACAAAGAATTTGAAAAACAATTAGACAAAGAAGTTGAGTTGCACAAAAAAACATATGGAAATTCTGCTAGTTCGGAAAAATATAAAGAAACAAAAATGAAAGATTTGTATGCCAGAATAGGCAACACTATTTTGAAAGAAGTTCGTCAATACGATAAACAATTAAATGATGTTACTAGAAAAAAGGGGGGTAAGTTTTTTGTTCAACGTGATTTGAATAATGCCATGTTTATGATGAATGGTTACATGAAAGATGATTTACAAAGTTTTAAAAATCAAAGGGCATTTGAAGAATTACAGAATGAAAAAGGTCTTGACCGTTAGGAGGAATTGGATTGGAGGAAAAAAAACAATATCGTTTTCGTTTGAGTGATGAATTAGATAGCTACATCGAGGATTACACGCTGAATAATGAAATCCCCCGTGAGGATAAATCCGAAGGGCTAGCACGTATCATACGGGAGCATAAGGAGTTAAGTAAGAGAAATTGGAACTTGGGATACGTTACGGATACAATCACCGAAAATGTTACTCAATCCGTTCAAACTGCTCTTCAAAAAAGTATATCAAAGGAAATAACAAAGGTTCGATTGGGTACAAATAATGCTGATAAAAATACGCAAATATTAATTGAGTTATTACAAGGATTCATGCAAATGCAAAACATGGAACACATCATGACAACTGATTTAAACAAACCCGAATTTTTAAGCGATGTTGAAAATCTAGTACAAGATAGAATCAATTTACAAAAGCAAAAGAAAGATAATCACATTCAAAAGGAGAGATAAATGATGGCAGTTTTCAGCAATAATTTTACTTTAGCTTTAATTAAAGAAGTAGGAGAAAATGATCTTTTGTTGACGGTGAATGGCGAGGACATTGAAGTTGAATTGAATGAAAATAATCGACAACCAATTTTAGATGCAGTGACAGATGGAATATATTTAGTGCCGTTTGATACCGGTAAAAAAGAATTACTTATGACGATTGATGAAGCCACGTTGTATGAAGCATTTCCAGAAGCAGAATTGTCGGAACTCATTGGCTCAACCGATGAAATTGATGAAGAAGAATAGTCGTTTTTCTATTAATAAAGGGAGTGGTTAGTGTGGGTGATAGAGTGAATCAAGATGAAATCAAGCAAGCAAATGATGTTCATGTTTTGGATTACTTAAACTCAAAGGGAGAAAATTTTGTAAAGCAGGGGAAATATTTTAGACACGCTGAACACGATTCGTTAATTATCAATGAAAACGGGAAATGGTTTTGGAACAGTCGTGGAGAAGGTGGCTTCGGTGCAATAAGTTTTGCTAGAGCCTACTACGATATGACCTTTCAAGATGCTGTCCGTGATGTTAATGGGCAATCAATAACAAGGTCATATGCAAATGAAGTTGTTCATCAAGAATCCAAAGAATTTAGTTATCCCAAGCAGTATGAAGCCATTACCCAAAGAACTATAAAGCAGTATCTCGTTAATGAAAGAATGTTAGATGAAAAGACAGTCGAAGCGTTGATAAAAAGAGATTTAGTGGCAGAAGATAAATTAAAAAATTGCGTTTTCAAATGGAAGGATTCTGACGGAAAAATTGTTGGTGGCGACCGACAAGGCACAGTGAAGATGGAGAATAAGCGTGGTTCATTTAAACAGATTATGGCGAATAGCAAAGAAGATGGTGGGTTCAGATTAGATATAGGCAAGCCGAATAAAATTGCTTTGTTTGAATCACCAATTGACGCATTAAGCTACTTCGATTTACACAAACCAAAAGATATTCGTTTGCAATCAATGTCTGGATTAAAAGATCAAGCTGCCACTTCAAGTATTAAAGAATTAATAAGGGATTGCAGAAAAGAAAATATACAAGTCGAAAAGGTTATTATTGCAGTCGATAATGACAAAGCAGGTGCTGAATTCACTGAAAGATGGATGAATTTAATCAACATCGGTGAGGTTCATAAACCGAAGTATAAAGATTGGAATATTGATTTGAAAGCAATAAAAGATGTTCATAAAGAAAAGGAGCATAGTATGTCCAAGCAATATGTTGGAATCGAAAGGTGATGTAAAATCAGATGGCGTATAAACGGAAAACACAGGAGGAACGAGCCAAAGAAATTGAAGATTTAACATCGGGAATGGAAGCCCGTATCCCTACTTATTTCAGAAGTCGGGAAAGCGTTAAGGAGTATATGAATTTCATGGGTAAGTTCCATAACTATTCACTTAATAACGGCATGTTAATTGATAGTCAATTCAGAGGTGCGGAAGCAGTTGGTTCATTCGCATTTTGGAAATCGAAAGGTTTTGCGGTCAATAAGGGTGAAAAAGGGATAAAAATTCTTGTTCCTAAAATCGTGACTTATTTTGATAGAAACGGTAAAGAAGTTCAATTGAAGTTTGCAACAAAAGCCGAAAAAGAAAAGATAGAAAATAAGCAAATTCCAAGTTATACCCGTACTTTCTTTGATGTGGGACACGTATTCGATGTTTCTCAAACAAATGCAACAGCTAAAGATTTACCCGGAATTTTTCCGAATAGATGGCTTGAGGGTTCAGTTGAAAATTATAATTCTATGTACAACGCTCTTGAAAAAGTTGCACATGCTAACAGCATAAAAATTGTTGAGCCTTATGAAGAATTAGGAGTTGCTAAAGGTGCAAGTTACACAATGTTAAAAGAAGTTGCCCTTAACCCACGTAACAGCGAGTTACAGAACGTTAAGACATTGGCGCATGAATTAGCACATGCAGTTATGCATACAGCAGACACGCACGGGAAATATACAACGCAAGAAAAAGAGTTCCAAGCTGAAATGGTTGCATATACAGTTTCAAATTACTTCGGGCTTGATACAACTGAATATTCTTTGCCGTACTTGAATCACTGGACAGCAGGTAAGGAATTGAAAGATCAAGAACAGCTTCTGAAAGAGGTTAAAGACACTTCACATGAATTTATATCCGTTATAGAAAAAGAACTGATAATTGAAAGGAGCATTGCAATGGAATTAATTAATGAAAATACACTCGGTACTGTTATTTATGAGCATAATAATCCAGAACAGCAAGTGCTTTTACTTCAAGACCTTAATACGAATGTTCAGCAAGAATTTCAAATTGATAAGTCACTGAACGTCATGAATGACGGGAAAACTTACTCATTACCAAATGAACTTTTAACAAGAGGTAATGCAGAAAACTTAAATGAAGCTGTCCGTAATAGTGAATCCACATCTTTCATTCTCTCTAAAGAAGAATTGTTCAATTTACAGGAACGGAATATGATTAATCAACCAATTGCGAAAGAAAAAGAAGGAAAAGATTACTATGAAGAACTATTAGCCATACAAGAAAATAACGGTCTAGTTTCAAATACAGTAGAGTTCGACAACCGTAATTTCCTAGAGTATTTGAAAAAAGAAAACCCGAATGATTACATTGAATACCTTACTAACAAAGCATTTCATGAACACGAAAGGATAAATGAAGGAGAAATTAATATCAAAGAACCGATGATGTTTATTCATGGTGTAAGTACAGAATTTGAAAGTTTTGGCCAAATGAATAATCTTGATCTTGACGATTATAAGTATGCACAAACAGAATATACAGTCGCTATACCAGATGATGAAAAAGCTATGATGGCGATAAGTGGTTTTTATGATTCTGAAAGATACGCCCACCCATTGCATCACTTAGACAAGGGAAATCTCGTTGATAAAGAAACGTATAATTTACTAGAAAACAACTATCATGATGTGCTATTAAAAATAGAGGATAAACAGATTCAAGCATTCGCTTCGTCCATTCGGGGGAAAATAGAAAAAGGGGAATTGGATTTATCGCCACAAGTAAATGATGCACCGAACAACAAATCACAAGTGGTTAGTAAAGTGCAATCATTTGAAATCGAAAGGTAGTGTGGGCATGTCCATAAAAGAAGAACAGAAAAGCACATTAGCAAGTCTGCATTTTTGGAGAAGAAATCAAATGGTTGCAAGGCGTGAACATGATACACCAGAAGTCGAAAATAGCGACAAAGCAATTAGGGTTTTATTTGAAAGAGCCGATGCACAGGCTATTCCTTTTAAGTTACAAAATACTGTGATGCACCATGCAGAACATAATCGAGACGAGGGATTCAGTGACATGAATATTAATGACAAAGAAAAAGACCAGGGCATTAATAAAGAAGGTCATGAATTACGAGTTACTTCACTTGAAAGTCAACAAATACGAGATAGTGATGAAGTTGCCCGAATTATTATGACTAATGGAATTACGGGGAAAGATCATACTTTTAGTGTTTGGGCAGGCGATATTGAAAATAACGAATTAGAACCTTATTATGTGTACTTAAACAACCCCCAGGACTTGCAGGGCGATGATTTAAGCGTGGAAGATTCATTGTCTAATGCTTTATATGATTCGTCATTAATTGAGATTGTGAAGGACAGCGAGGGCATTCAACAAAGCATACAAGACTATTATCATGACGAGGGCAAAACATTTAGTTTTGACATTCCTGTTTCTCAACAAAATTTAGACTTGCATACTATGATTGTCGATGAAGAAGTTGCCGACCTGCTTATGAAGATTGAGAAAAACATGCTGACTAAAGAGGACGTTGTGGACTTTGGGAAGTTAGTTGAACATGACACTAGTACAAAATATGACCTTGCGTCATACTTGCAAGATTCAATTGAAGTAGTTTTGAAAGAGAACGGTATTGAAAAAGATGAAGTTAATCACGTAAATAGTGCTTTACAAGCATTAAGTATCGAAAGCGACATTACCAATTTTTCTAAAAATAAATCCGTTGATAAAGCTAATGAAGAACAAGAATTAAAATTCTAGGGATAGCGGATTGTGGAGAGCTGCCATACATCTTTTAGTTTGGCCACTCGGAACAAGTAGCGAACTCGGGGCGCTAGATACATGCGGTATGTAAGTTATTTTTTTACCGCATGTATCAGTATTCTGTTCAAAATGAACGGAATACTGCTTTAAATACAAAGTTAAAGGAACGTTAAAATATGGTAGTTGTGATCCTAGCTGAAAAACCAAGTCAAGAAAAAGCGTATCAAGTGGAGAAAACATCAATCACTTTAAAAGCGTGTAAGACCTTTCCAGAAGGTGCTATTATCACATTGGGTATCGGTCATTTAGTATCTTTGAAGATGCCGAATGAGTACAAGGAGGAGTGGGGCAAATGGGATTTGAAAAACTTACCCATCGTTCCAGATGAATTTCAATTTAAGGTAGTAAGCGATAAGAAAACTCAATTCTCTTTTATCAAGAAATTATTCAATTACCC
The DNA here is from genome assembly GCF_026931025.1 of Sporosarcina sp. G11-34. NCBI lineage: Bacteria > Bacillati > Bacillota > Bacilli > Caryophanales > Caryophanaceae > Sporosarcina > Sporosarcina sp. G11-34. Next base: position 14,388 of record NZ_JAHNZW010000023.1, read on the forward strand.
TGCTGTTTCATCAATCGTGAAAGCTTGAGATCTCGATATATCTCCATAAAAACATATGTACATAAATATAAAAATGCACATAACCAAATTAAACATCTGGAATTATGTGCATTTCTAAAAAAAATATGAATTTTTGAATGATCGAAGTCCTATTATGGCAGAAGCTAATAAAATTATAGATGAATTAACTGTTGAATTACTTATTGCACCATTAGGTTCAGAGTTTATCACTTCTGGCAATCCCGTATTTAAACTTTAAAACTCAGCCAACAGGACTGGGGTTATTGTCTTCCCCTTTTCATTTTTTAAAATTGTCTATAGTGGTTAATGAGAGCTATACATACCATCAGTATTATCCTCTGCAATGTTTGCCGATGAATTATTTCTCAATGCTTGTGACATATAGAATTCTACAGCCAAATAATTGTCTTCGAATATCACTTCTGGACCAATCACTGATACGATTTCTCTTTTTATCTCTTCTAATTGAACGTAGAAAAATTCCTTTCTTGTATTGACCAAATTAACTCTTGTACTGTTAAATACTTTGTGTAAATGATTTTCCAGTTCAGGTGCATTGTCTGTTAATATCATAGCGTGGACATCATATTGAAATGGCACACCTGCCCCACTTAATTCTCGAATCCTATCCTTAGGTTCAAGACGTCTTGTCATTCCAATTTTATATACATTTTCCCCTAATGTCCCAACATTAGATACCACATAAACATATCCAGACTTTCCGATTAAATGTCTTTCGTTAACTTCTACTTTTTTCTTTGTTATTAAATTTAGATTATCTTCTAATTCTTTGATTTTATCTAGTAATTCCACATTTAAACCCTTAGAATCCGCAAACTCTTTGTTAATTTTATTTAATTCGTTGTTAACTGACTTTTCTCGTTGATTTAATTCATTTAATTTTTCTTTAATCTCTTTTTCTACAGCTTTGCGTTCTCGCTCTTCCTCTTTAAGAGTATTCAGTTTTTCCTTTTCTTTTTCTTCAAAGATTTTCTGTTCATATACAATCTTTAGTTCATTCAATTTTAATTGGTAAAACTCCTTATTAATCGTGAGTTTATGCGGTGTATTCAGCTTATCTAAAGTAGCACAGGAGTTTTCAATCCGTTTTAAGACAGTGCTATAGTTACTGTAACGCAATCCAGCAATAGCGTTGTCACAATCAATATTAAAAGCACGAATTGTTGATTTGATTAATTTGTCGGTCATCTTCCTTCCTTCAACCACACTTCCGCTGACTTCCCAAATAACGCCAACGTGAATTGCATCTTTGTTTCTAATCATAAGTTTCTGTGCAGAATAATTATTCACAAGCTCTTCTTTAAATTCTTCAGTGGTTGAAAAAGGGTAGACATTTTTGTAAAACGCCACTTCTTGCAATTTCTTTTCATCATCAGCTCTCGCTATAGAATCCTCGAGTTCTTTCAATTGTTTTTTTGCATCTTGTATTTTTTGATTAAGCCCATCTAACATCACTAAGCTATTATTTAACTCAATCAACCCTACTTTTCGAGTTTCGTATTCTAATATCATTTCAGCAATACTTTTTTTCAGTTTTTCGTATTCTAAAAGCTCCTTATTAGCCACTATATTTAGTTTATCACTCACAATTTTGTTAATTTCGCTGTTCAAATTTTGTTTTTCGTTGATTAACTCACTATTCTTTTTCTTTATTAATTCCGTTTCTGTTGCAATTTTGTCCAACTCGCTTCTAGCAGCACGATAATTTGAAAAGAGTGATTTTAATTCAGTTAATTGTTTTTCAAGTTCCTTGTTCTTCTGGTCAAGCACAATTAATTTACTTTCCTGCTCACTTTTAACTATATTAAGAGAACTTATTTCATTTTCATTTTTCAACTTTAATTTTGTAAGGGCATCCACTTCAATGGCTATCTTCCTTTGAGTGGCTATTTCTGAAGTGATTTTATTTTTCAAGGAAATTATTTCATTTTTACCTTTTTCTAATTCAGTGTCATTTTTACTTGTTGTTCTTTCTAGTTTATCTACTTCATTTTTTAATAGCTTTATTTCTTCATTTGATACAGAAAGCTCCTTATTGAGTTCATCCAATCGTTCAACTGTGAATAGATACTTTTTTTTACTTACTAACATTATCTCCACTCCTCATAACTTAGTAATCTATTTTATTAATGCTCCAATCCCCTATATTTTTTAAAATCTAATCTAGTGTTTTTCTTATTTTCCCAATACATTAAGGCCTATAAATACTATTTGAAATTGATGTTTCGACACCATTGTCTGTTCTTGATATGAATCAGTGGAATGTCTTAAAAATCTTCTGAATATAATATGTTGAACCTTCGTCCTGTTCATTTTCCTTAAGGATCAATCTCCTTCGACATATTCCCTTGAATTTATTGTAAGTATACATCAAAACCAATTCACAAAGATTTTATGACATATCTCAATAATTTTTTTGTACATAATAACCTTCATTCATATTAGCTTATTACATAAGTATCTGATGAAGTTTTAATCTGCAAGTAAATAAAAAATGCACATAACCAGATTGAATACTGGAATTTATGTGCATCTTTCCTCTCTATAATTGACCTTCTAATGAGGCTGGAACCCTCAATAATATGTTCTTTCTTTTATTGGATTACATGGGATTTTTCAAACTTATAATCTGCATTTTGAATGCTTTAAAAATGGTGGTCGAACGGGTTTTGAAGAAATATATATATGAAGTCCAGTCCATCCATGACTGCAAAGTGGTAAAGCTATTTGAAAAAGATCGGTGAAGGGAAAGGTTCACAAATAATATTTATTGAGGGCATTAATAAATTCATCGTTTCAACGATTGATGAAGCACCTGAAAAACTACAATCCCATAAAATTCAAACGGCTGTAAATGAACAACAAGAAGCACAATTCATAGGTGTTTGCCCTGTCTGTAAAAAAGGTAAGATGGCAGATAGAAAATCATTTTTCGGCTGTTCAGAATACAAATCTGGTTGCTCCTTCTCTATCTCTAAATCAATTGCGGGGAAAAAACTCACTGAAAAGAACGTGAAGGATTTACTAGAAAAAGGGGAAACCGTGAAGTTAAAAGGATTTAAAAGCAATGGAGGAAAAATCTTCGAGTCTAAACTATCGGTCAAAGATGGAAAAGTGCAATTTCAATTTAACTAACAAAAAAGAAGTGTTCTCGGTTATGAGAACACTTCTTTTTCCACACTCCACACACTATCACAGAGGATAAACTCTGCGAAAGTTATGTGTGTATTATAGCACGTTATAGCTTAAATTTCAATTGGATAAATTGAGTAACCTTCTAAGAATTGCGCCATCTGTTCACTGGTTGGTGCTTGAAAATCGTTGCTATCTGAAACATCAACTACCATGAAGTTCCCCGTGTTGCTGATTGTCTAATTCGATACCTTGTGAACCAATTGCCACCTATATTTAAACCCATTATATAACCCTTCCTCGTCAATCAGTAGAGCGATATTATCAGACAGATAAATAAATCACTTCAATTGTTTGCACTTCCAGAACATCATAAGCAAATGGTTTACCGGATTTTAGTATGCTTGGCGCTTCATCATTTAGTTTTGTTTCAGATTAAAGTTGACCTCAAACTGTAGTAGATGTATATTTAAGGCAACCACTATAGAAGAAAAGAAGAAACGTTTCTACCAATAAAACAACGAAAGAATATTCGGGGGTGTTAAATTGGCTATTACGATAACAATGGGAATTCAAAAAGGTGGATGTGGAAAGTCTACCACTACTGGAATTCTAGCTCATTTACTGAATAATGATGGTTACCGAGTTCTTACGATTGATATGGATTCACAAGGGAATTTGACAGAGATGCTGTCCGGAGAATCGTCTAACGAGTTTGTAGGTAAATCGGTTCTTGAAGCAATGCAGCAGAACAATGTAAAAGATTTTTTATATTCGGTTAATGAAAATTTCGATCTACTACCGGCGAATAATTTCCTTGCTACTTTTGCAAGATGGATTTATACAGGGAAAACGTATGCAGGTGATACCATTCCTTTTACCGGAAGCCCTACGTTGATTTTGGATAATTTATTGGATCAAGTAAGAGAAGAGTATGATTTTATATTAATTGACACCCCACCATCTTTAAGTGAGCAAACAACAAATTCCTTGTGTGCGAGTGAATTTGTTATTGTCATGTACGAATCTTCAAATTGGTGTTATTCTGCTGTACCTAATTTTATGGATTCAGTCGAGAGTGCTAAAGAGTTTGGAAAACGTGATACTGAAGTAATTGGTATTTTGAGGACAATGAATGATGTCCGAAGAATTGATGTGAAAGCTTTTAACGAAATCATAGCAGAGGACTATCCAGAACTAGTATTTCAAACAGTGATTACGAGAAAAGCTCCCGTCGGACGATTGTCGTTATATGGGTTCAAGGAAAATAAAGAGCTTAATAAAGCTCTAGAGCAATATATACATTTTTACAAGGAGTTGATAGAACGTGTCAAAAATCAATGAAATTAAAAACTTGAAACGGCAACAAAGAATAGTATCACCCTCGCAGGTTTTATCTGAAGATATTAAGGAAGAAAACAACGTTTCTTCAAAGGTTGAAAGGAAGAGGGTTTCATTCGATTTGCGAACTGATCTTCATCAAGAACTAAAACTGCAATCTGTTATTCAGGACAAAAACATTTATATTTTGATAGAAGAAGCTTTGACAAACTATTTAAAAGAAAAATAACTCGATTTACTTTATAGCGAAAAATATTAACATTGCGGAGTTATCTTTACTATGGTCCAAAAGATATTACCTGACTTTCTTAAGTGGTCAAGAATAAGAAAATCCATCTTCTTAGGAGGGTGGATTTTTATGTACTAAAGTATTGGTAAAGACAAAATTGTACATCGTCTATACCTACCAGTTTCAAACTTAACAGGAAGAAACCTTTGAAGAAAACAACGTTTCTTCAAAGGTTGAAAGGATTATCGATTGGTGTAGATTAGTAAGTCTATACTTATATTCTGTTCTGTTCTTAAAAGACGATTATGAAATATGAACACATGGATGCCCCTAAAGGAGTGAACAAACAGTTTTAACAAATTGGAAATAAGAGTGCTTATATAATAGGTGGACTAGATATTAGGAAAAGAAACAACTGAGGACCTCATTATGGTTTCCACCCAGATGTTGCCACTATATATTATCCTCTAATGTGCCTTGTCTTTAGAAAATAACTGGCCCTAACGACTTTGTGCAGTTCATCACCAGCCCTCCCTTTAATGACCTCAGCCACATATTCTTTTTCGACGGGAGAACCGTTAATTTGATTCACTGATTCATTCAACTTCTTTGTAACCTTTACCATGCTTCCTGAGTAGGCATATTCTTTTATAATCCTTTTTTCTAAAGTATCGGCATCGTAATCCTCCACCAGACTCACAAACGCTTGCAATTCCAATATTTTGTTTTTTGCTTGTTGAATTGTGGGTAGCTTTTTCATCGATGATATCCCCTTCTGAAATAGTAATATTTTTAAAAGTTTGGGTAGCTGTTGTTAAAAATCATTATATATGAAAATACAAAATACTCAACTAACTAAATTGTTTATTCTGTATATTCACCAATTTGGATGGTGGGGTAAATTGGTTATGACAATACGGGAATGTCGTAACTTAGAAAAACGAATTCACATGCTAATTATGGATAAATTCGAATGACCCTCCCTGACTTTCCAAGAAGGGGTTTTCACTACTCATCGTTGAGGTCAATCTTCATAATTATTCAGTTAGACAGGCCTGACGTTCACCAGTAAGCCCGTTAATTCAACGATGTATATATTTTATGCATACAGAAAGTGAAGGGCCATAGAAGGGAAACTGAGGCATTACAAGGGGTTTCCTGTCTTGATCAACTGCCGAGAACTGGTGTTATGTCTACTAAGGGTGGCCAAATTGAATTATTGGCTAAAAAAAGGAGTGCAAACATATTGTCTGCACTCCTTTTTGAATTTAAGCTAATCCTTTTTCGATTTCAGCATATGGTTTCTCGATAATGGAGGTTAGTTGTGAATCACTTAATCCCCCATTATATTTTTTCACCATGTCCTCTTTGTAAGCATTTATAGGATTCTTTGAATGATGGGCTAAAGTAAGTTGAATTATAAGGTCCTTGGTCGAAGGATTACCCATTTCTTCTTTCTTTTCGCTACGAATTAGTTTTTTGTTGCGTTTAACTGCATCAGGATTTGTTTCTTTTTCTGCTTTCAGCTCTTCTTCTTGTTCGTATTGTATCAGATGAGCCATTAAGTAATTATCCGCATGGTAGCGATATCGATCGGTTACGATATGTTTCGGAACTAGAGTTAAAGGAACTTTATTCAAATCGAGCAATTGACGGTATTGGAATTTAACCCAATTGTGGGTTGTTACATCCCAACGAAGACCTTCCTGTATCTTGAACTTTGTTTTAGGATTGTGCATTAACGCCTGTGTTACTGTGAATTCGCTCAGTAGTTCGAAGAGAATACTGGCAAGTAAATCTGACATTCGGTCTTCATTAAAGTTTTTAATGAAAAGAACGATGTCCATTGGATCTTTGATAGTACCGTCTACAATTAATCGACGATGTTCAACTCTGGTTAATAATTTAAAAAGCATGTCGGGACCGCAACCTCGGCCACTCGAATAAACATCTTTGACGAATTCTGATTTCCCCAGACGAAAGCTGTTATTCTCTTTTGAGTTACGTAGGATACTTAAAAGCATCTGTTCTGAAGTTTCACCTTCTTTAATAAGCTTAAAGACTGTTTGGAAGTAATCCGTAAGCAGTTTGTTTGCTGCCTTTGAAAACTTGTCCTTGTTCATTGCAATCAGTAATGGATCCAAGAACAATTTGTTATCTGCTCCTGATGTTCCGATATTTGCAAACTGTAGTTGCCCCTGTTTTTTGTTCACTTGTAAAACTGTAGTTACTTTTTCCATGTGTTGTTTACTCCGATAATAGTTGTAGGCATTGGAAATTACTGTTTTGTGCACCTTTCTTGGGTGTAATATATATGTTGACAAGCTTCTAATATCGGTGATAACATAGATATTGCTGAGATAAATATGTTAACCAAATGAAAAATGTCTACAAGATTGCTACTGAAAATGTGCCTCAAGCATTTTTTCCGAACAGTAGGATATCTTTCAGTCAATGAAAATAGACATAGCTATTTCAAGAAGATACACTGATCCATCAGTGTATCACTATTTGTCGTATTATGCAAAATAAAAAGTCTTTTAGATTAGTTGATTCTGATGTAGCCAAAGATGGCTGCTTTTTTTTGTCTTTTTTTGAGGGGATTTAGATTTTTCAAGGATTGTTTCTATTTGCTACTCAAAGAGGAAAATCTGTACCCATGCGTCATTGACTCTCTCAAATTACTTCTCTAGATTTTATTAAAAACTTATAGGAAAAAGATATTCTTCATTACGGTTCATTTAAAATTGTTGTGGAATATATCCTTATAATTTTGTGAAAACACTACCTAGATATTTTACTTAGGTAGTGTTTTTTATTATTGCATATATTTATAATCTGTTTCTTCTAACTGGTATCCTAAGTGCATCTTTATTACTGCAACTGCTTTAGCAATAGCTTCTCTTGAGTTTACAATTTTTTTATCTATTAAAATACGGCCTTCAAAAATATGATTGGATCTTGTCCAGTCCAAGGAAAGTAATTTGCCCAATTCCCTCTCTTGTTCTGATTTATTATCAAATTGGGTGAAGATATATCCAGCGATGCGTGATGCTACGATTATTCCTGTTCCGTTTGTAAGAACTGAATTACTGCGAATATCTGGTGTTTTTTCTCGGTGTTCGAGACATGCCGAAATGTTGGGATTCTTTTTTAGTACTTCAAAGAATAATTTAGCATTTTCTCGTAACTGTGTTTCTTTTTGAAGATCACTCAGGTCATTTTCAAGTTTTTTAGGTTGACCACCTTGCGAATTGAATCCAGCTATTTCAATTACTACATTTCTTATATTGTTAATCGTATAAATATCTTTTGACAATTTAGATACACTGGTTGACAACAATTCCGTTGTTTCATTTAAGTAATCAGTTTGTTCAATCAAATCAACAACTAGATTAGAAATTGGATCACGAGTATTAAACAAAGTGTTAATAGAGGACGTGGTTTGTTTAGCATTTCTATTTACATCGACAAAATCCTGTCTTATTTTTTTGGGGCGATTTTCATAAACAATATTAAGTAGCATACTACTACCGACAATATAATGAGGTTCCTCATTAGCTAAATCTCTTATAGCGGCTGTTCGATGATTACCATCTAGGCACTCAAACTCATAATCAATTGGAAGTACAATTACCCCAACTACCGACCCCCCGTTTTCAAGAATTTCTTCTTCGTTTATACTTTGACCTTTAAACTCATACGGTCTAAAATCTAAGCTTTCATAAGAAACCAGGGTTATTGGTGGAAGCGTGAACTCTTTTTCAGTTCTTAAGTATTCAACAATATCATCTTTATGTTTTTTATCTAAAAAGCGGTTTTTAATATCCTTTTTGATAGCCTGATTCTTTTTCTTGACGGCTGAAGTCTGAATAAACTTTCCTAAAGTTCTATACGGTATTGTAGCTGCATACCAGACCCGGCCACCACTTAGATACTTTAATGCAGGAATTTGAATTGCACTAGTAGGTGTTCCAAGATTAACAGATTCAATATTTGTGAAAGACATAATTTAAAAACTCCTATCATTTTCTATTTGATAGATTTATAATACACAACGAAACGTATTACGTCAATACCTAGACGTAATTATTTAAATATTAATGTAATAACTTCAATTAAGACGTAACACATCCGTGTCTGACAGTTCGGAATGTGTTGACTCGTGGGGCTGTAGCTGTATAAAAATAGCATCATAAAAAAAGTGGGCCAATAGTTAGCCCACAATTGTTAATGTATTAGATGATCACTTATCAATTCACGAACAGTGGATTCAATTTCAAGTTGCGGATGTGGCTGATACCAATGAACCTTTTCATTATGGAAAATACCTCGATAGTTATTTCCTTCAATATTCAATTTGAACTGAATTCGTTCGTTAGCTTGACCCTCAAATAATGGTGTAATTACCTCGAAGTTTTGTAACATTATGAAAATCTCCTTTCTTAGTTGGCCCTTTAAAGTATCTCCTAAATTGTTTTGTTTCCGTTTTGCTTATGTCCTTATACTAACTACCCCAAATTAAAAAGTTAGGTGAAGAAGATTAGGGCTTGATGAGAATTGCATAAAGAATTTGCCTTATGGCGAGGTGCTATAACTTATAATCAGTCATTGGAAAACAGAGAGGAATCAAATCTAACTCAATGGAACTATGTTAGATTCACAAAAAGAGCTTCATCCCTTATGTATCAAGGGATGAAGCTCTTTTTTTGCTTTGTATTTTTTTCGTTGCTCATTTGAATCTAACTTAACATATATCATGATTATATTAAGTTAGATTGGGGTTTGTGCGTTACAATGCGTGAGGTGTGTCATTAAAATAAAGTTTGCTCATTTTATAGCTATGATCTTCTACAATCGCGTCCGTTTGCTTTATAAAATATAAACTCCAACAAACAAGACAAATCCCGCTGCAAGAAAAAGATTAAAGGCATTTGCTTTTCGTTTTTGAAATTCAGTAATTCCCATAACTATAAGCATTATCCCCATTACCAGTGACAAATAAGGCGCTATTACTGCCATTGTGCCAGTTTCAAGCCATAACCCGATAATGCTATCGTCATAACCAAGAAAATTAATCTAAGTATCTTCACTGCTACACCTCCAACTAAATGGCCCGATTGTGGAATTGTCACAATTCAGCTTGTCTATGTAATTGTATCAAATTTTTTTACAAATTTTTAAACTTTATTCAGAATTGGTAATATTTATTAAAAGCCACATGAGGAGGTGTACTGAAAGCATGAAATTCGTTGAACCGATACGGGATCTTAACAAGATTAGCAGCATGAAAAAAATCCTTTTCGCGCAAAGCGAAAGGAACTATCTCTTATTTACGATTGGCATCAATTCACCCTATCGCATTTCTGATTTAATCAGGGTGCAATTCAAACATGTTGTCACTTTAATCGGTAAATTGCACCTGTTTGATGTGCTATTTTGCACTTCAAAGTACGCCTTTTCTAAACAATAAAAGCACTTATCCAAGCTGTGAGCTGGATTATAAATTTGGTTGTGCAAGATAACGCTTAAAATAAGCGCAAATTACCTCTTAAAGTGACAATCCAATAGATACCAATGCACAAAAAAAGAAGATAGGCCAATGCCAATCCTCAAGATTTTTTTATGTTGTTAACTGCATTGATTGATCCGTTAACCAGATTTTCATATCGTCCTACATACAGAGAAACGACCTTTTCAGTTACCTCAGCGACATCTTTACCGTCAACGGCTGCTATCGCTTCCAACCGCTTCATAACATCCTCAGGTAGCTGTATCTCGATCTTTTCAGTCATTGTTTAGTCCCTCCTTAGCTATTTCTCTTTTGGCACGGATAAGTGTGCTTTTAGAAATGCCCGTTTTCTCTTCTGCTTGTTTGTAAGAATGAGTTTCCAACAGCTGTAAAGCGTGTGCTATTTGCTTTTTATTATACAGCTTCGGTCTGCCCTCTTTAAAGTCAGGATTCTGTTTCGCAATGGCTTTGCCCTCTGCTAATCGTTCAACAATCATATCACGGTCAAATTCCGCAATGGCTGATAGCATTCTTAAAATTAATCTGCCCATTGATGTATCCTCTACAAGCCCCATATTTAATATGTGAACCTTGATTCCTTTTGAAAGAAGTTCCTTTATTAAATTTACTCCATCTTCTGCGGATCTTGCAAAACGGTCTAGTTTTGTGACCACTAATGTATCGCCTTTTTTCAGCAATGAAAGTAACTCTACAAATTGGGGACGGTCTGCCTTTGTTCCTGTGAACTTTTCAGAGTAGACTTTGTCGCAACCTTCACTTTCCAATGTCTGAATCTGTGCCTCTACATCTTGTGACACTGTACTAACCCTTGCATATCCGTATTTTATAGCCTTATTCATATGTATTAGCCCCTTTTTTGCGGTTCACTTATGGTTCCCAGTTAAGACACCACTTGATACCTTGATACTACTGCATCGACAAAATGGTGTCAATACTTAAAAGTTATGACACTACGAAAGAACACACTTTGTTGTCTTATTCTCATTCGGTAAAAATTTAGTTTTCATGGTTTCCCACACCACCTAAATTTTAATAGAGAAGGTTCTGCATTGATAATTTATTGTTAAGATTGACTATACTGGCCGGTTAGTTGAAGAAGGAATTCGATGGCTCAACGATCTTGCATACGTCGTGCACACCAGGTTAACATAACACCAAAAATGGCCCGCTCCGATTTATTTTACTGGAGGGGGGCCATTTCTATTTTTTATAAAAGTTCTTCTTCAATGTGCTCAAGGGCATGAGCTTCATTTCGATAGTAAGGAAAATCATTATCCAACAGATTAATTTCTTCTGGTTCTTCAATCGTATCCAGTATAACAAATACCTCGGAGAGCTTTTCTTTATGTTCCCACCCGTCCAAAACCTCTAATGCTCTTTCTTTCATCTTAAATGCAATATCGAATACCCTGAAATATATTACCATTCTTAATGACTGCCCCATTTTTCTTCATTCCTTTCTATACACAGAATAGTATCCAATTTTTAACGATAAACGTCCAGTTAAACAACCAGGTCTACGGGATAAACTTCTTCAAGAAATTGATAACCAAATGAAGACAATGAAAAGAGAAAAACACTAGGGTTCCACTTAGTTTTTTTTATTGGTATTTATAATGATCTGGTTATCATCGGAGAATTATAAATTTTATGTGTAACAGGATTTTTTGAAAGTTTTTAATGGATAAAACTTACCAGTGGACCGATAAAGTGAAAACTGTTATACTTCATGATAGATGTTGTATTATGAAAGGTGTTTTATAAATGAACGTAATCTCGTTTTTTACAGGAGCTGGAGGACTAGATATCGGTCTGAAGCAGGCAGGTTTTGATATTAAGTTAGCAGCAGAATTAGTGCCGACTTATTGTGAGACAGTAAAGATAAATGACCCTGAAATTAATATACGACAAGGGGATATCATGGATTATTCCCGTGAAAGAATATATGAAGAAGCAAAATTGGACGAGCATGCTGAAGTTGATTTAATGGTTGGTGGAAGTCCATGTCAATCATTTAGCACAGCAGGAAGAGGTTTGGCTTTTGAGGCCGCTGGTGGTGCAGCCATGCTTAAATTTGCAGATTTAGTAACAGAAGTGCAACCACGTGTATTTTTGTTAGAGAATGTACGTGGTTTTTTGTCTGCACCATTGAGAAGACGTCCAGGTAAAGAAAAGGGGGATGGATTTCCACCACTGGAACCTGATGAAATGAGAGGTGCAGCTATGGAATATCTTCTTACAAGGTTTCCTGATTATGAAATAACGTCCGAATTGCTTAACTCGGCTAATTTTGGTGTTCCACAGAAACGTGAACGTGTTTTTTTGGTGGGATTCCGTAAGGATTTAGAGCGAAAGTTTGTATTTCCAGAAACAACTCATAATGAACATGGAACAGAAGGAAAAGACCGTTGGGTAACGGTTCGTGATGTATTTAATCGTTTAGGGAAAATTGATCATCATCATGTGAATTACTCGGAGACACGAATGAAATATATGAAGATGATTCCTGTCGGCGGAGGAAATTGGAGAGATTTGCCCGAAGATATTGTGGAAGATGCGATGGGAGGGGCATTTAAGAGCGGGGGGGGGAAGGTTGGTTATTTCCGTCGGCTCCATATTGATCGTCCATCACCTACGGTTTTAACGACTCCAGCGCAAAATTCTACAAATTTAGGTCATCCGTTCGAAAATCGACCGTTAAGTATAGAAGAATATCTGGCGATACAGGAATTTCCGTCTAACTATGTGGTTTCTGGTACATTGGCCCAGCAATACACACAAGTAGGGAACGCTGTACCAATTCGACTTGCAAAAGCGATGGGAACAGCAATCATATCGCAATTAGCAGAAGTTGAAGAATAGGATTATTATCCTATTCTTTTTACTATTACTATGAAATAATAGGGGGGTATTGGTTTTTTAGGGAGGAAATAATAATGAATGATTTAACAAAGCAAAGAATAATTGATCATATATCCCCCATTATGGATCGATTGATTAAGAGAAGAGTAGTCGATGAACCGTTTAACGCTGCTGAAATTGAAGCGAGGAATCCTTTTGGTTTTAGACTGGTGCCAGAGGAAGTTTGGAAAGGGTCTAAATTCGAACGTTCTTTTGTCACATCGCTTGGACAAGGTATTTTTGAACAAATGTCCAAGATTGTTGCTGAAGGCACTGGAGCATTTTCTTCGAATCAACATGACACGACTTTTAATATCAATACATGGAGAAATGAAAAGATTGAGGAGATATTGACTGATCAAAGAGCAAGTCGAAGGCCCCCCAATTGGAATCAAGAAGTTACTGATATTTTGTCTCTTACCAATCAAACATTTACGGAAGTCACAGTAAAATTTGATTTGTATATTCGACGATCCAATGGAAGAGAAGAGTTTTATGGTTTGAAAACGGTGAAACCGAACTTGGACCAAGCAGAGCGGGCCAAAAGAGATATGCTGCGAATGATGACAAGGGAAAACAACAGTGAAGCTTATTTTGCATTGCCATTTAACCCAGGCGGTGAAGGTGAACCATATCGTAAAGGAGGACATTCAATTCCTTATAAAATTTTTGATATGGACAATGATCCTTCTGTACTAATCGGCGGGGAGTTTTGGAATAAGGTAGGGGATAGTCCTGATACATATAACGAATTGCTTGATTTGTTTTCTCGGTTAGGGAATAAGTATTCGGATATAATTCGTCGTGATTATTTTGAAATTGATATTGAACAATGATAAAATTTAATAACATGTGGTACAGAATAATAAAATAAAAGAACCCTTTTGCAGAAGGGCTCTGAAATAAAGGCGATTCATCATGCGGATGGGTCGTTTTTTTGTTGTTTCAGTAGCAGTTTTAGGATGGCTAAAAGCAGGATAATGATGATTGCTGTGGATATAAGTGACCAATAGTTGATGAACAGCCATTTTAAATTTTCCCCGATGGTAGCAAATGTTTGAGGGAATAATCCAACTAAACTAGTTAATACGATTCCAACTGATCCCATCCACCACTGTTTTCTAATCCATTTCTTCATTTTCGTATCACCTCGAATTGTTTGAATTTTTTCCATATATTTAATAAAATTACGTGTTCGTTTTATAACCCTCTTTTTACATACTCGCGAAAAAATTCTTGTATTGATCAATTACTCATAAGAAAATTGGATTCGTAAGAAAGAATCCGGATTTATCTCTATCATGTCAATTACTTCTTTTAAGTAATATCAAAAAATACCTGGTTTCCTAATATAAAAATACAATACTTTTTTTGTAAGGTCCACCCTTCTGGAAAATGACTTTTTAATGGGGCTCGAATGATATGCTAAATCCGTTTTTTCATCAAGGGAAAGACAAGGAGGAAGAAAAATAAAAAAGGTCTATTTCTTGTAAGAGAAATAGACCTTTTTATTGTGTATGCTGCATGTACTTCTATTTGACATAACATCCATTCCCCGAAGTCATCACTGTTCCATTTAGCGCTTCTTACTGACCCTACAGGCCTTTACCCCAAGTTTAAAGGTCCAGGGCTTGAATAGCAGCATCCATATCGTCCTGTGTGATGCCTATATACCGTAACGTAACACGCTCGGAACTATGGTTAAACATCTTCATCAAGAGCGTAATATTGGTCCCTCTCTTTATCTGATGGTAGCCGAACGTTTTTCGAAGGGAATGTGTCCCGATGTTTTCAAGACCTAACTCTTTCGCTGCATCACTCATAATTGTCCAGGCCTGGACCCGACTAATCGCTTGATTCGTCCCTTTACGGCTCCTGAATAAATAGGCTTCTGGATTCCCCTCGTAATGCTGGTCAGCATACACCTCAGTCGCTTTTTTGACCCCTTTAGAAAGGGCGCCCTTATTTTCCTTCCCGGTCTTTTGTTCAGTCAACATCAAGTGCGAACGCACGCTGTTTTTAGGATCTAATACATGTTTGTCACTTTAAGAGGTAATTTGCGCTTATTTTAAGCGTTATTTTGCACAACCAAATTTAAAATCCAGCTCACAGCTTGGATAAGTGCTTTTATTGTTTAGAAAAGGCGTACTTTGAAGTGCAAAATAGCACATCAAACAGGTGCAATTTACCGATTAAAGTGACAGGCTGTGGAAGTGACTGAACGCTTTTATCAGTACTTGCTGAGGGGGAAATGAAATGATGGCCAAGAAATCACTTTCAGATTATCAGAGGGAGTATGAAAAAATCATCCATGCAGACCAACCGAGAAAAGACATTCTGCTAGCCGGTTTAATGACTGAAATGGAGAAACAATTCAAGATTCCTATGCTGAGGAATGAAGTATGGGAACGAGAAAATATAAAGGTAATAGCGATGTATCGTAAGTTAAGCATTACAAGAACATTGTGAAGGTCGGAGAAACCTGATCTTCTTTTTTGTGCAGATTGTGCATCGAGCTATACCGAATCGATTATATCATTCTAGAAATATTCCAACCAAAGAAGAAACGTTGTTTCCTTCCTTGGTTTCTTCTTTTTAAATCTTGAAAATCATTCTATAAACGACTATGATTCAATCTTCAGTTTAAGAAGAAATTACATAATGAAAAATTTGAAATCATTCCAGGCTTTATTGAACCATATATTGTTTATTTTCTGTTGCAAATAAAAAGAGACCGGCCAAAGCCGACCCCACTTTTATATAGCTACTTTTTCACCTTCTAATTCTTGTTCTTTACTTTCAACTAATTGATCGATTCCGTACAATTCATCTAGCCTTTGGTATTCTCCATAGTTATAGAATTCCAACAATTCATCACGGTTCATATCTGGTGATAATTCTAATTTTAGTTGGATTGCTCTAACTTGTGTCATTGTTAGTGTGCTGTCTGGCAAGAGTCTATTTTCCCTTGCTTTCTCTTCCAGTTCTTGTTGTTCTTTTTGTTCTTGATTTCTACTTTTTTCCGATGCAAACCACCATTCTGGCAATAACTCAATTCTGTGATTTCTGGTATCAAACAAGTCTTTGTAACGTACTTTTTCGCCTTTCAAAAGTCTACTAACTAATTCTTTTGTTCTGCTAACAATAAACCCTTCGGGATTTGTTAAACCTTTTGAATTGTAAGCGTAAGAGAAGATGAAATGTGTTTCTCGACTTATGTCAAAATCTGGTTTATGCTCGACTTTAAGCAATTCTTTTTCTAACAAGTAACAAGCCTTTTCACTAAAATTATTTTTCCGTTTACGGTTATAAATAATCAATTGAACACGTTTTAGACCTTCAAGCAAAACTAACTTGTCATTTTCTTTGTTATAAAGACCTGGTTCACCAGAATTTTCACGATAGTTGTATCTGTCCAGAAGGTCTTTCCCGTAGAATGTAGGCGCTTCATTACCTTCATCACCTATTTGTCCATTCTCGTTCCCGTTCGACTCGCTAGTGGCTTCTGGTGGCTTTGGTGACGCTATCTGTTTCCCTTTGGATTTAATATCAAAACTAATCGCTGTAACTTTTCTAACACTTTTATGTTCGGTCATAGTTACGTCAAACTCTGTATGCTCGTTAATTTCACTGATAGCTGTCATTAACGCTCTATCTTTGAAATGACTGTATTTATCCAACTTGAACACTTTAACGCCTTTGGTTTCACTTATTACTGGAATACCTAAAAGCATTTTCAATTCCTCTAATTCAACTTTCCACGAACCTATCTTTTCCCACTTTTTCATCAATTGATATAATCTTGTCGAATAGCGACTTTTGAAACTTAAAATCACATTTAACTTAGTTGTTGTGAAGTTATTTTCTAAGTTAATTAAGTAAGGATATAACTCTGGTGAAAGCTTTATTTCTGCTGTTCCTGTCTTAGCTACATAAGATGATTTAGTTACCCACTGAAAGACTTCCCAACTACCGTCCGGCTGTTGAATTTCAATCAACTTTTTCATTAGGCTTTTAATTAACTTTTTAAACGCTGCGTAATTGGGATCAGATAAACCTAACCACTGCGTAAATTCTTTTATTGGTACACGAAAGGGTTCAATTTCTTCAATTTTATTGAGAATAAACCTTTTACCCTTTTCATCTTTATCAAACTCTGGTGGCTCTATATTGCTTAGAACGGCAAATAATATTTTTTGCTCATTAATTGCCAAAGAATCTGTAAACCTCGCTTCTACCAAGTCGTTATGTACAGTTACTAAAAAATCTTTGCCTAATTTTAACTCTCTCATTTGTCGCACCTCTTTGTATAGATTGATAATGTATAGTGTGTGTATTTTGATTGTATATCAGTAAACTGATATATGCAATTAAAAAACCACTCACTATTTTCCAGGTGGCAATTGACGTTAAAAAAGTGGCTTATAGATTTTCCAACGTTAAAAATGTGGCTTTTGACGTTAAAAATGTGGCACTTGGACGTTAAAAATGTGGCACTTGGACGTTAAAAATGTGGCACTTGGCGTTAAAAATGTGGCACTTGGCGTTAAAAATGTGGCACTTGACCCTTTATAAGACCGTCATATCAACGTTTCCAGGAGCCGATAACATCTATAACATCTTATAACATCTTTTAATAACATCCTTTAATAACAACAACAACAACAGAATCGAAAACCTTGTTGTTGTTAAAAGGGTAATTATATATAAATTCTCTTTTACACCATAGTTCATAAACCTTAAAGATTTTACTAGAAAAAATAGAAGGGCATGATGATAAATGAAATCGCTATCTGGCGCTTTAGCAAATACTAGGGAAAACAAAAAAAATCTACTACCTTAACAGAAGCTGTTGAGGTAGAGAAAACAACGTCACGGAAAATCTTTATGAATGATTAAGACGATACGCTTTTTTTGCTAATCAAACAGTCACCGAAGCAACTGAAATAATACATGAAAAAATCTCGAAGGAAATAGCTAAAAATGGTGTATCCGTATTACCACCTTTAGTAAAAGAAGAAATTGAAAGCGAAGAACAAAAAACATTAGAATAACGGTAAATTTAATCAATAACTAAAATAATTATCTAAAGAAACAAGTATTTCTACGAAGTATTTATTATCAGTTTGTTTGGTTTACTTAAAGGATTATTTGATGGATGAAATAAAAAACAATCAATCAATAAGGGGGGATATTATGGTACTCGCTGACGTGAAAGAGAAGTTCGTAAATCTTGATGCTAGGCTCAAAGTGGGTATTTTTCTAGCAATAATTTCATTTTTCACTTTCTTCTCATCGTCAAAGATGTAGCTGTTGCCGTGGGGGTTACTGGATTACTTGTGCTGACTTCAAAAAGAATAATACTAGCAGCTACAATTTTATTCAAAGTTACTTTTAATATGGCTATTGGTTTAATTGTATTGCTTTTCACTTTTTTCTTTATAGCGCTCACTACGGTATATTTCTTTATCTAGCGAGCGCCTTTTTTTTTTCAGAAATGTCTTCGTCAAGATTATGGAAAGATTCGTGATCGAAAAACTCCGATAACGTCATGCCAAAACCGTTAGCCAATTTTTCAATAGTTATGATTCGGGGATATTTTGATCTTCCAGACATTATTTCTGAAACAGTGGACTGGTTGACATTTGACCTTCTTATTAATTCATTCGTTGTCCACCCCTTTTCCTTCAACAATTGTTGAACACGTGATGTAACAGCTTCATGAATCCCCATTTATAAAACTCCTTTTTTAAAATTATTTCCTTCAATTCAAGCCATTATACTTAGTCCCGAAAAATTCTTTTTTTGTCGAATTATGGTACTAAAATCCCAGACTTGAATAGGCGTATCTACAACAACATTCTAACACCTCGATGCGATAGTAACAACAGTTTTCACTTATTTTTCTAACAAATTAACAGAACTCCGATATAGACTTTTATACCCATTTTCCGAACTTTGGAAGATGTTTCTAAATTACTAATATCAGTTTGCTGATGTACTTTGAAATCAAGTGAATAAAGGGTTTGTAATGTTTTTGGTAACAGTATTCTGTTTGAAAATATCAGTATTCTGTTGACAAGTATCAGCATACTGATATACTGGAGGTAGTTGAAAGACTTTTCAAATTAAAGGGGGTGTATGAGTGCCTTTCTATTTCGGGGATTGGATTAAAGAGCAACGGCAAATATTTGGACTTTCCCAAACTGAATTATCCTTAAAAACAGATAAGAAGATTACACAAAGTACAATCAGCATGTGGGAACGAAAAGAAATAATGACCCCCTCAATTCGCAATATATGGACTATCACTCATTCGCTAGGGATACCGTTATCTAACGTCCCGTGGTGTTACTTAGATTTAGGTTTCAATGATGATGAAACGAGGTGCTGTAAAGTGAGAGAGAGGTTCGGTTTGTATGATTTACCGTCTGCGTCTGCTGTTAAAACATTCGAGGGGAAAGTCTACGAATTGAAAGGATTCGTTGGTATTGAGAAAGATACAGGTGAAATAAAGCATATTACTGATTTGTACTATCGAACAAAAACAGTGGTGTCTGAATCGTCCGTATTAGCAAAGAGGAAAAAAGAAAGTGATGAATTAGTTAAAGTGAAAGGTATTAGATTATCAAATTAATCGGTGATTGAAGTAACACACCATTAAGAACAGTAAACTGCAAAAAAAAGACAACTGAATATTGCGTGTCTGTCGCAAAGGGCAACTTGCGGTATAGATTTACGACCAAATGGTTAGTCGAGGGAATCCTAAAACTCGTCATATAATAGTTGCCTTACTATGGTTCTGCGTGCGTCCTAAAACGCTGTACGTCAATGAGCAAGCCGTTTATATCGGTTTCGCAATATCATTGAAGAGTTAGCGAATGAACCTGCTATAAATTCGCAAAGATTACTGTTCTTAATGGTGTGTTGCTACCCAAAAACAAAGAAAGGTGGTCTTGCATAATGGCTACAAAAGAACAACGTCAAAACAAACAGTTTGTTGAAAAGCTAATTCAAATTCAAGGTTTAGATTATGACGAATGGCTCGATAAAATCCATGTTGAGTACATGACAAGTAACAATAAATTAATCCTTGAAGCGCTTGATAGTAAATTAAACAAAAGACAGACGGAAGATAAGAAAGAAAACGAAACAGCGTCTAATACTTCATCGGCAAATTCGCAATCATCTAATCAGAATCGACAATAGAACAATAATAGGGAGGTAGTTAAACAATGGAAGGATTAATTTCAACTGGTCAAAGTGTTTTGGAGTGGGCGCAGCAGTTAGGATTAATTAGTGCAGCGATAGCATTTTGTATCGGTGGATATTACCTAATTTGGGGTGGGGATCGTGGGCGTGGGAAATCGATCGGATGGTTCATTGGCGCGGCTGTCGGCTTGGTAATTGTGATGGGGGCTTACGGAATCGCTCAAGGAATTGATGGCAATATTAAATTTTAGAAAACCACTTGTGGTATATATGAACAGGGAAAGTCACTCTATATAGGGTGGCTTTTTTTATTACACTAAAAAGGAGATATGAAATTATGTTGAAAATTCTCTTTACTGACGCACCAGAAAACATGATAGAAAATCATGAAAAACATGACTTTGGAGAAGTTGTGAAAATAACGCACGAATTGGAATTGCAATGCCGTGAAGATAAAAAGGTTGTATCGGCAGAGTTTATTGTAATTAGCCCAGAAGGACACAATATTTACAGGGGGATATTCAACTTTGGTTCATATGATTATCCGAATATTTATCATCAAATTAAAACAATGGCAAGCCGTATTAAGGTGAATAAAAAAAATCAAGCCGATAAAATTTATTTACTTGAACAAATCGAAAAGTTGACACCAGATGAATTTAAGAAAGAAGAAATGATTGATCGAACACTCATTAATATTGATAAATCAAAAATATCAAAACTGAAAAGATGGCAAAGGGTTATTGTTTATTCATTTACAACTTTGTTCGCTGTCGTTCTAGTTGTCGTAGCAGTTTCATTTTTTATGCAAAAACTCCAGTATGAACAGGCATTATTAGATGGTAGGAAAATTGTTGAGCAACAGGAAGATTTGGTTGAAACTTACGAGGTTGCTTTGCTAGGTGATAAAGAGGAATTAAAGCAATATTTTGATGGGAAAACATTAAACGAAAACCAACAACAGATTTTGGTTGACGTGTATTTGAAGGAAAATGAATATGATAAAGCTGTTGGGATTTTGGGCGACTCAGTAGAAGTTGAAACAATTATCTTAAATAATGACTTCTGGAAAAATGGTGACATGAAAATTCAAAAGCTGAAAGAGTTTAACGAAATGTTCCCGACAAATGAAGCAAGATTCGACATTGCATATTTTGAAAAAGAATATGAGTTAATGATGAATTTACCTCAAATCACCATGACAGTTAAACGCTCCCGTATGAAAACCTATGGGTTGATGAAACTTGGGAAAATTGATGAAGCGAAAGTTGAGTTAAATAATAATAATGATGAACGATTAACTGGTTTAATTGACCGTTATGAAATTTTGAAAGCTGAAATTACAACATTAACGGAAAAACTTGATAGAGAAAACAGCGCAAAAGAAAAAAATCAAGAAACAATAGATGCGCTAACAGCAGAATTGAAAAAGAAAAAAGAAGAATTTGAAGCGTTGTAAAAGGGGTGTAAGAAAAAATGGAACAAAATAAATTCATCTATATATTAAAGAAAATAGGAATACCATTACTGATTTTCTTAACATCTTTTTTTGCTTTATTTCTTTCTCTAAATTTCGTTTTAAATCTAGTCGTAGAGATATTTCAAAAAACATTTACTACGGGTTCAATTTTAAAAACAGAAGAAATTAATATTAGTAAATCAATGTTTACTTCTTTCCCGTTTGTAGCTTCATCACTTTTTATTTACATTGTATTAGTTGTTTTTTCAATAGCTTCCAGTATTTTAATAGCATTTAAGATAATAAACAGCTTCGGAAATTTGAAAAAGGATCAAAAAGGTAGTGCAAGATTTAGCACCTTCAAAGAGATACAACAGCAATACCGTGACGTACCAGATAAAGCAGAACGTTTTGAGGGTGGGGGTGGTGTCCCTATCGCACGATATAAAAACAGATTATTCATTGATGATAGTCCAGTAAATAACATGATTATTGGTACAACAAGAAGTGGTAAAGGTGAAACGTTCGTGTTCTCGGCAATTGACATTTATAGTCGTGCTAGGGAACAGGCAAGCATGATTTTAAACGACCCGAAAGGCGAATTGTATTCAGCTTCAAAAGAAACATTGGAAGGCCTAGGGTATCATGTGGAGGTTTTAAATCTCATGAATCCACTGCAATCCATGTCGTATAACTTATTACAGCTAACAATTGACGCTTTCATGGAAAGAAATTATTCACTGGCGCAACAATACGCTAGATCAGTGGCGTTTATGCTCTACTATGACCCTAAATCGAAAGACCCTTTTTGGTCAAATTCTTCTACTGATTTATGTACGGCATTAATTCTCGCACTGTGCGAACAATGCAAGCACGAATCAGAAAAAATAAACATGTATAATGTTGCTCTTATGCTGTCTGATTTGGGAACACGCATGGTGGTTGATGAAGATGGAAATGAAATGAGCGCACTGGATGAATTTTTCGGTAAGTTCCCCGAGAATCACCCTGCGAAAATGCAGTATGCGACAATTAACTTTTCTGGTGGTCAAACCAGGGCTAGTATTTTAGCAAATACAAACGCAAAACTTGGGGTATTTACACTTGACGGAACGGCAAAATTAACGTCACAAAACACGTTTGATATGACGAAAATTGGTTTTAGCAGATGGATTAAAGGCAGAACTAAACCAGATACCCGAATCCATATTACTTTTTCTAACAATAAGAAATCTACTATTCGGACTGACGCTGACGGTATGTTTACCTTGTTCCATAAAAACGCCTTAAAAGACGGTGATTATTTTATTGTTTCGGGGGAAGGTTTTGAAACAAAAGTAGAAATAACAGGTCAAATTGAAAGTCAAAAGAAAGATGGTAGCAAATTTCCCGAGGGATTCTTACAGTTTGAATCGAATAATAAGAGTGTAGAAATAATAACGGTCATGGAATACGACAAGCCGACTGCAATTTTTATGATTGTTCCAGATTATGACGCTACGTTCAACGTTATCGCTTCATTATACGTGAAGCAGGTTTATACTAACTTAGCCCGAATAGCTTCAAATTCAGAGGGTGGCAAGTGTCACAGGGAAGTAGTTTTCATATTAGACGAGTTCGGAAATATGCCTGCAATTGAAGGTATGGCAAACATCGTAACGGTCTGTCTAGGTCGTAACATTCGCTTCAATATTGTGATTCAAGCATATGCACAATTGGAAAATTTGTATGGCGATGATTGGAAAACCATAGACGGTAACTGCGGTAATACCTTGTACTTACTTACTGCCGATGAAACAACGGCTGAACTGATTTCAAAAAAGCTAGGGGAAGAAACAATTGTCACAAAATCACGTTCTGGACAAACTATTTCACTTAATAAATCGAGAACAGAAAGTGTTGATTCAAGACGCTTAATGACAGCGACAGAGGTTATGGGGTTAAAAGAGGGTGAAATGATTGTTATTCGTGTTATTAAACGTCAAGATAAAAAAAGAAAACGAATCAAGTCCTATCCGATTTACTTAGAGGGGAAAACTGCATTAATGTATCGGTGGGAATACCTCTATGAGTTTTATGACACTGATAACTCAATCAATGATATTGATATTCCTTGCGAACACTCCATGACGGATTTGAATGTTTTAAAGGCTAGTTTTACTGATAACAATTATGTTGAAAACAAGTTGAAAGAACAGGAAGAATCCATTGAAAAAGAATCGGAGGGTATAGCACCAGAGAAAGAAAACATAACAATTCAGAAAGAACCCGAAACGATTTTACTAGAAAAAGAGGGCAATAGTGATAGTGAAATAACGAGTAACGCCAAACGAGAAAATGAGTTGTTACGGCAAAAGCAACGTAAAGAAAAAATGAGAAAAGAAAAAGATTTCAATAAAAAAGTTAATGCTACAATCAAGGTAGAGAAATTGTTTCCTAAAGGCTTCATATCTACGGTATTTGACGCTATTGAATCAAGTGACATTGAGGACTACATGAATATGGGAATTGTAGATTTTAGAGAAGTTATCCTATCAAACGAACGAGATATTGACGATAAAAAATGCTCGATCATTCTAACTAAAATCAATAAAACACTAGAAGAAATGATGAAATAAAAAGGAGTGTTGGAAAATGAATGAAAAAATTGCAATGTTGGATAGGTATTTGATTTCTCAAAATTCCCGTTTGGAATCTGGTGAAATTTTATCTGTTAAATTGAAAGATGGGGTTTTAACCATTTTCAAAGAACTAGATGAAGAAACTGGGAAAAAAAAGACTGTCACTTTAATAGAGGAATTTGATGCAAAACTTGATTTAACTATTGATGATTTAATCCCTAACAAGGAGGAACTTGTATGAAAAAACTTCTCGTTATTGTTGCCATAAGTGTACTCTTAATCGGTTGTAAGGGTAAAGAAATGTTTTATCAAACGGATTTGGAAGGAATAACCGATTTCATGGAAAACAATGCAGCAGGATTTATTCTTGTTGTTACGGATAATGATGAATATTTTATTGAAGATATACGAATGGCAGCGAGCAAAGAAAAAGTGAAAATTGCTATGTACAATGTCTATGAGCCGACTATTGGAGAGAAGGAAAACAGACCTAACTTTCCTTATTCGAGCGATTTAAAAGGCAGTACGCTATATTACGTTGCTGATAACACCGTACAGGGTGAATTAGTAGTTAATAAGTACGCTGATTTACAACTAACGCAAGAAATTTCAAATTTCATTAAAAACCACAAGTAGTTTTTAATAGGGTTGTTCGGAAGGAGTGACTTTGTTCAATGAATGATTCGCAAATAATAGATGCACTTGATCGATTTAAAGATTATTTAGATGTAGGTAGTATTTTCAGTGACCCTTTCAGATGGTTAGGTTGGGTGATGATTAAAGGGCTTGCTTTAATAGTAGATGGGCTTGAAAGTGTGACAGACGACGTTCTGTTAATAAAGAAATTCTTTCAAAATCCCGAAGTTGTGGCGTTCGTAACTACGATACGCCCTTTTTTGTACATTCTTTTAGCGTTTAGCATACTTTATGCAGGTTTCATGCTCATATATCAAAAGAAATTTGATAGGGAAGGCATGGCGATTAATCTTTTCATTGCATTAATTGTTATCATGGTGCTGTCCACAGGGATGGAAAAAGCGAATGATTTCACAGATGATGCAATCACAGCGATTAATACATCAGAGTTAT
>NZ_JAHNZW010000024.1:0-35520 GCF_026931025.1 Sporosarcina sp. G11-34
AAGGATTGCAGACTTATAATCCGGTTTATCAAATAAAAATGTAACAACTATAAATCCTATTAATAATCCAAAAACAACACTTACATAGGTTTTATATCTTTTCTTCAGATACCTTTTCATAGTTAATTACCTCTCTTAGTGGTTTATAACAATCTGGCCCATTTGATGAAAATACTCTACACATAATACTTTACGTTGCTTGTAGTGCAGGCTCCGACTCCGGGAGAATCAGCAGGAGCCTTGAGACCCTGGACGGAGCGCGCGAAGGTATTAAAAGTAGCACTTTGTATACCGCAAAAGGGCTCCATTTATTGAATACTTAATATATAATTACCTTACTGCTATCATACCAGTATTTACACAAGATTCCTTTTTAAATTGAAATAGCACTGCTAAGATGCTTATTGTCGCTCTAATTCGAAGTTATTTCGCTTGTGATTTTATCTTTTGTACCAGAGAACTGAACGGGTTAGGAGAAACAATCATGACAGTTTCTCCCTAGGGTACGCCAAATATAGTTAGTAAGTAACCGCCCTCTTATCCAACGACCTCTCGCCAGCTATCGCATGTCCTAAATAATACGGATAAGCTACGACTTTTTTACGGTGAAAGTACAATATTTCCGCTGCTTTCATTTCGATTAATTGAAATACCTTTCCCAATAAATGAGGCGCGTCTGTCAGCCGCTTTGGGGCTACCTTGAAAAGCTCTTGGTGAAGCGCGTGTGCTTCCAATATATTCTCGCTATAATAAAAAGCGAATTCTTCCGGTTTAGTTGTTGCGGCAACGAACAACTTCACTTTGCCAATTTCGAGTACATTTTGTTCGATCATCTTGCTAATCGCTACCTCGTCATAGTCAATCGTATCGAGAATTTTAGAGTCCTCATTTGCGCACACTTTACATTCAGAAACCGCCCAGAAAACGCGGTGTGCCAATCGTTGCATATCTGTTTCTATCGCTAAATAAAGAATTTCCAGTACCGTAACCATCCTCATACAGTCCTTTCTGTTTGCCAATCGATATTGTGGAGCATCCCTGTTTCTTTCACATAACAAACAGTTGCCATCCCAGTTGGCCCATTGCGATTTTTGGAAACATTCATCTCCAACCTATTTGGACTAGCTGTTTCTTTATCGTAATAATCATCACGATATAAAAACACAATGACATCCGCGTCCTGCTCGATATTACCCGAGTCACGTAAATCGCTCATCATCGGTCTTTTATTGTCCCGAGCTTCGACACCGCGGTTCAGTTGGGAGAGACAGACGACAGGACAGTCAAACTCCTTGGCCATCTGTTTTAAGTCATTGCTAATTTGACCGACAATTTCCGTCCGGTTCTGCTGCAAGTAATCACCTCGAATAATTTGTAAGTAATCGACAAAAATAATCGGTTTCAACTTCGGTTCACTGTTAATAATTTTTCTCGCAGTCGCCCGCATTTCGGACACTTTTAGTGCTGCACGATCATCAATGTGAATATTCGCTTCGTCTAATCTGCCAAGTGTCGGCATCCAGTTCGCCTTTTGCTTCGTTGTGAAATGGGTATAGGGGTTCCGCATACGAAGACGGTTGTAGCCACCCGTTACTGCAATTAACCTGTCTATCATGGAGGTTCTGCTCATTTCAAGTGAGAAGATAATCGGCCTATAACCAGCAAATCCAGCATGCAATGCAAAGTGATTCAACGTATCCGTCTTTCCCATCGACGGTCGTGCGGCGATAATGGTTAGTTCAGCAGGTTGGAAACCATCAAGCAGTTTTTCCAAATCCTTTAAGCCTGTCGTGACACCAGGGGTTTCTACCAGAGGCTCATAAGGTCTCTCCCCCATCCGGATCAAATCCATTTGAATATTCGTATCTAATCCGGCGTTTCCACTTTTCTCTAAATCCTCCAAAGCCTTTTGAATCTCACCGATTGCCATGTCACTTTCAGTTGCCTGAATCAAGATTTTGTTTTTCTCACGGTTCTTCCATGTCCCAAGCAACATTTCCACATAGCCATCAAACTTCGTTGGACTGGCGAAGTTTGTTAACTCAGCCAAGTAATTCGCACCACCAAGTGCAGTTGGATCCATCATCGTCAGCACAGTCACAAAGTCAACAGGACGCTTTGCTGCAAATAAATCTTGCATACACTGAAAAATATTTTTGTGCACATGACTGATGAAAAAATCCCGCATCACACCACTATCGGCAATTAAATAATTTTCTGCCAACATCGTTCCCAGTACACTTTTCTCAATTTGCTCATGACGTGCCATCGTTTACTCTTCCCCTTTGCTGAAGTCTAGTTCAAATGATTTTGGTGAACTGTTTTCTGCTGTTTTTTTATCTCTCGTCTCTTCCAAATAGTTTTCAAAGTTTGTCGCATTGAACAAAGTAGATGGTCGTAAATACCTTTTCCAATGAGCGTCGTTCAGCCATTCTTTCACTTTCCAGTCGATCACCTTTTTGAATTCCTCCAGCTTGTAACCTTCTCGGTAACGCGCTTTCACTAAGCGTTCCGTTGGCTTGGACGATGCTTTAAAATGCTTTTGTGCTTTTTCATTTAAATATTGAATGACAGACACAACATCGAGATCCTGCTCGACATATATATTCTTAATACTCTTAACCTCTTTGGTTATTGGTAGTGGCAAATTGCCCTCTCTAGGGGGTGCAATTTGCGTTTCTCCTTCAGCTGAATTTGCTACACTGGTCAGGGCATTTTGCATTGTCAGGGCGTGCAAAGCTACATAGTCAATCCGGTACCATTTTGTCTTGTCCATTTTCATGCGATTATAATGAGACGCGGAAACGATTAAGCTCTTCTTTTCTAACTTAATAATTGTTCTTTTGATAGTATCGACAGACCAAAACGGGAATTCTTCATTTTTCCATTCTTCATACGTTTTATAAACCCATTTATGGCCATCCCGTATATTGAGGGAAATTTGCGATCTAAAATGAAGTTGCTGCAATAAAATCGCTTCATTCAATCCAACTTTTAGCGCCAATGAGCGGATAATTTGAAGTGGTGCTTCGTTAATTAATAATTTCATCGTAAAACCCCTTCCAGTTAAGTACAGTTAATTTCATGCTAAGTTGATGGTGATGTTCTCATTCGAAGTACGATAGCTTTTGCATAGACGAATGGGCCTATCGATTGCTATATAGATGCAGAATGACAAAAAGGATACAGCGTAGGTAAATTAAATTAAAAGGTTAATTGAAATGAGGAAATTAATAGTAAACATAAAAATATCCACCTCTCATTTAACTTGAGAAGTGGATATTTTATAATGTTCGAGATACCTGACTAAATCTATTTTATTACCGTGGAGAATTTATATTTTTTATTTAAATGCAATCGCAGCATTGACTGCTTTTTGCCATCCTGTGTATAACTTTTCACGCTCTGATTGTTCCATGTCCGGTTCAAAAGCACGGTCTAGATGCCAATGTGAGGCAATTTCGGAACGATCTTTCCAGAATCCTACTGCCAATCCTGCTAAGTAAGCAGCGCCAAGTGCTGTCGTCTCATTAATCACTGGACGTTCAACAGGCACATTTAGTAAATCTGATTGAAATTGCATTAAGAAGTTATTTTCAACAGCGCCACCGTCGACACGTAATTTCTTTAACGTAATCCCAGAGTCAGACTCCATTGCATCGAGTACGTCTTTCGTTTGGTAAGCTAGCGATTCCAGCGTTGCACGAATGAAATGTTCCTTTTCCGTACCGCGTGTTAATCCAAACACTGCGCCCATTACATCGCTATCCCAGTAAGGTGTACCGAGGCCAACAAAGGCAGGTACAACGTATACCCCTTCAGTCGAAGCAACTTTTTCGGCATACCCTTCACTTTCGGCAGAAGTACGTAGCATACGAAGTCCATCACGCAACCATTGAATCGAAGAACCCGCGACGAAGATACTGCCTTCTAGCGCATACTCTACTTTGCCATCAATTCCCCATGCAATCGTCGTCAGAAGTCCATTATCCGACTTAACAGCTTTTTCACCAGTATTCATGAGCATGAAACACCCCGTGCCATATGTGTTTTTAACCATGCCGCTTTCAAAACAAGCTTGTCCAAACAAAGCAGCTTGCTGATCTCCAGCGATACCCGCGATCGGTGTTGCCTGACCGAAGAAATGTACTTCATCTGTATAGCCATAAATTTCTGAAGATGATTTTACTTCCGGTAGCATAGATGCTGGGACGCCCAGGATATCAAGCAATTCTTGATCCCACTCTAAATTATATATATTGTACATTAACGTTCTTGATGCGTTCGAATAATCCGTTACATGTTCTTTCCCACCAGACAATTTCCAAATGAGCCATGTATCAATGGTTCCGAATAGCAAATCACCACGATCTGCTTTTTCTCTAGCACCTTCGACATTGTCTAAAATCCATTTCACTTTTGTCCCTGAAAAATAAGCATCAATGAGCAAACCCGTTTTATCTCGGAACAAATCATTGTAACCGCTTTCTCTAAGTTCCTCACAAATCTCCGCAGTTTGTCGAGATTGCCATACGATCGCATTATAGACGGGTAATCCTGTTGTCTTATCCCATACTACAGTTGTTTCACGTTGATTTGTAATACCGATTCCAGCGATATGCTTAGCTGTAATATTTTTTTCTGATAAAACCTCTGCCATGACTGCCAAAATCGAGCTCCAAATTTCATGTGGATTATGTTCAACCCAACCGGAATGCGGGAAATATTGCTTGAATTCTCGTTGTGCAGAATGAAAGATTTCTCCTTCTTTATCAAATAATATTGCTCGTGAACTCGTTGTTCCTTGGTCCAATGCTAAAATATATTTTCCAGTCATGTTTTTATCCCCATTTCATTTTATATTGTTTAAACTTAAACTCTCTCAACCTTAGCATAATTTGATACTTTTGATTGTTCTTTACGCACTGAATACTGCGCGCCAAGTAATACCGCTAGAACGATAGCCCCTACAAGCCAAAATGCAACACTATTTTTCCCTTCAAAAACTTGTTGATAAAATAATGCCCCGAAAGAACCGCCAATTACTGGACCGACAACCGGTATCCATGCATAGCTCCAATTTGATTTTCCTTTACCTGGTATTGGTAAAAAGAAATGAGCAATACGCGGACCTAAGTCACGAGCTGGGTTAATGGCATACCCCGTAGTGCCACCAAGAGACACACCAATTGCAATGATGAGCGCACCTACAATTAAAGGATTGAGTCCTTCTGTAAATTCATTCGCCCCTATGGATAGTAAGCCGACGAGTAATACGAATGTCCCGATTATCTCACTCGTTAAGTTTGAAAGTGGATGAGGGATAGCTGGGATTGTCGCAAATACTGCTAACTTAGCATCCGTGTCCTCTGTTTCTTTCCAGTGTGGTAAATAGTGGAAGTATATAATTGTAGCACCAATAATCGCACCTACCATTTGTGCAAATACGTACATTGGGACATTTGCCCACGGAAATTCACCTATTGAAGCTAAACCAATTGTCACGGCAGGGTTTAAATGTGCACCGCTTACATTACCAACAGCGTAAACACCCATCGCAACTGCCAGACCCCAACCAATCGTAATTACTATCCAACCTGCGCCTTCTGCTTTCGACTTTTTCATTACGACACCGCCAACCACACCAGCCCCGAAAATGATTAAGATCATTGTTCCAACCAGTTCCCCTAAAAATGCTGTCATCTCTTCTCCTCCTTCTTCTTATGGTTAGGACATGGCATAAGTAAGAAACAAAAAAAGTCCACACTTAATAACCTGCTGTTCGCAAGACTTAAGTGTGGACCTCTCAACTCAACCACGTGATATTAACCTAGGGAAAGCATAGCAATGTTTTAATAGTCTGTCAACCTATCTTTTGAATATTAATTCTAAAACGCTTTAACTGCTTATACATAGGTCTTCGTTTGAATTAATTCATTATTACCCACCCAATAATAAACCCCTTGTAGGATTTCAGTAAGAAACTGTCAATTTAGATGATACCCAACAATTTCTTTTAATTGGGTAATCGTTTCAGAACGACTGTGCAAAGTTACCATATGCACCGCCACCTTTTTATTCTCCTGTTCCTCAATTGACCAGTACTCAATTGGAAATGCTTCACTAGTTATCTCTGGTGTGAATGGATACAGTAAAATGGCTGCCTTTGCATTCTTATAGCGCGTTACATATGCATACATTTGATATAAATCTTCACGTTTTACACCGTGACGGCCACTGTTAGTCAATCTCTTCCACTTTGTATCAATTACGATTTGCGAGCTATCATTCTCAATCACAAGGTCTGGTCGTAACTGAAAGATCCCACGATTTGTCCGTTCGTTAACCAGCAATCGATGACCGCTATGCTGTTCAAACACTTTATCTGGAATTGCATCATGCATTAATTGAGCAATGTACTTTTCAAACAGGTCATTCATTTCAAATAGTATCGAAAATGAGACACTCGTATCATTTGAAAATGTGCTCACTTGTCGTTGAAGAAATAGCTTTGCCAGCTCTAACGGTACTTCATATCTTTTATTTGTTCGGTCCACTATGATGGATTGTGCCTCGAAATAAGTGATTGGTCGATTGGAAATACCATCTAGCAAATTCAATATTTGCTGCAATATTATTTGCGTCTCAACCCGAGTGACGACTTTTGAAAGCAATATGGACACTGTTTTAAATAACCGGTTTAGATTATGATCTTCAGTGCGCTCTTCATATTCACAATAAGCTTGATAAGGTTTATTACGGCTTATATTTTCACGTATATGTTTTTGGACAAGCAACGAGCCCTTCAGACTCATTAAGTTATTTTCCACTTCGACATATTGAGTGATGATGCCGTAACGTAACTGTTTTAATAACTTAGTTGCAAAATAGGCCGCTAATAATTCTAGTAAATCATCTTCTGTTGTCGACACATATGATTTACTGCTAATATTGGCTTGAATATACCCAACTTCATTGAGCATCCGATACAATACTTCACGGCAAGAAGCTTCCCCTTCAAACGCTACTTTCGGAAGCAACTCTATAGAAAAATCACTACATTGAATAAAACCTACATAATTTATAAATAAAACAGAATGACTTCCCCAAATAATATACTGTTCCTTTAATTGTTCATGTTCAATATAGGCTGCCAATTCTTCTGCTTGCTCACGAGTAATTGTATTGGCCTCATCACCTTCACCAATTAATACCGATTCGTATCCTTCAACAATAGTAATGTGTTTCAAACCATTCACTCCTTAGTAAATACGAAGTAACGCCTCTTTTGAAGGAGTTGGATTTATCACATATTTTGTGCGCTCTTTTAGCCGTAAACTTGTTTGGTTAAATAAATCATTCGGATAAACCATATAAGAACTTATAAATGCATCTGATTGGCCGACTTCTCCTGACCCGCCTAAAACCATCCCAATCTTTTCCCAGTCATCATAAAAGTACTCTTGCAGCAGAGGTATGACTTTCTTTTGAATCGTCTCAATAAGAGAATCCACCGTCTGATCCTTCCCTAAGAAAAAGGCATGTCCGATTTGATGATCACGATCATATAAATATTCAATTCTCCTGTTAATCATTTCTAACAGCATCCGAACATTAACCCCTTCTACATCCACTGGTAAAAGCGATGCATCGGGCATCATTTCAATAAAATCAAATCGACGGCGAAGTGCTGTATCCATATGCGTAATCGACCGATCTGCTGTGTTCATCGTTCCAATGATATAAAGATTCCCAGGTACACCAAAAGTTCCTTTTGAATAAGGTAGCTTCACGACAATTTCGTTTGTTTCACCTAGTCTTTTATCATCTTCAATTAACGTTATTAGCTCCCCGAAGACGCGCGAGATATTGCCTCTGTTTATTTCATCAATGATGAGTACGTAATTTTTTTCGTCCGGCGCAATTTCTTCATTGCTTAATAACTGTTTGATGAATTCCATATTTAAATTGCTTTTCTTCAGTTCATAAATGGACTGTTGGGAAAAGACTTTTGATGATAATTGCTTGACCGAAATATTTTCACCTGCATATAACCATTCCACTTTTCGGAAATGATTGTACACAATCTCCGTATCACTATTAAAATAATACGCGCCCGTCACTTTTCCAATTGCTTTAATATAATGATTACCACCCGAAACAACGACAATATCATTCAAGGCTAAGCGATTTTTAAAACGATTAACCGCCTCTTCTTCAAACTTACTTCGCCCTTCATCACCGTGCTGCTCTAATTCATTACGAACATCTTCTAAACTCATACAAGATTGATAGTCGATTTCCCCGCCATAACCAAGTGCGATTACATTATTCTCCAAACAGTATTCAAAAATATCATCATCGAAATTATTATCACCGAGTGACATTTTAAAGAAATCAATTTCATTTTCATCAAATTCATAAGTTGTAGGTAATGTCATCGTAGATAGTTTTGCCGCTTCACAAATTTCTTTAAAAATCCCATCAGTCGGAACAAATGAGCCTTTGTCATCGCTTCTTAGACCTTCAACAAAATCTTCATATGTATAAGACTGATGGAACGTACAAAATTGAATTTGCTTTTGATCAACAAAACGACTATAGGCTTCGATCCATTGTTCGCGATTTGTTTCACCAGTTTCGGCCTCTTGAATATCGTACTCCTCTACTAACGATGGATCCACAATTTCTAGCGCTTTACGAATCACAGAATAGGTTTTCCCGGTTCCAGGCGGTCCATATAGTATTTGGTTTTTAGCATAAGACATTTTCTTCTCACTTCCCTCTGATGGATTTACAATTCGCTTGGTTCTAGCCGTTTCTTCTATTAAATCAACTAAGTCATTTCCACTGTTTTGTGTTAAATAGCGAACAGAAATCCCCTGCGGTAACCCTTGAGGAAAATTAATCGGCAAATATAACTCCTCTTCAATTTCAATTACAGAATATGAGTTGTGAATCCCTGTGGATGAATGCTCAAGTAAAAACTCCATATCTAGGCCAGCATCCAGATAAGCTTGTTGAATGCGTTGATAGGAGGAATACGTTGGAAAGTACTTCTTTTTCTTTAGTTTTTGAATGTCGCTAATTTCTAATTCGTTTACAAGTGGAAAGTCTTTTTGGACATGACGCAATCGTCCTTCCTGATCATAAATGAAACATCGCTCATTATATGTATCATCATCCTCATGTCCAACGGCAAATTCTAATAGCCCTTCTTCATATAAGCGCTCGAGTATTTCACCTGCTTGGACATATTGGTGAATATGCGCACGGTTCGTTTCAGTAAACGGCTCATCATTTAACGTTTCAAAATGCTGAAGGTCCTTGAAAAACTCAAATGGTAAAGTCATTCGATTTAGTTTATTCTTCTTTTTTCCGTGCGCATAATAAAACTGCATCGTCGGCCTCTCCACAATCTCTTTTACTCGGCATTGCCAAGCTAACATTGGAGATGAGATGATTTTATCTTTCAAATGTGATACACACTGATCCCGAATCCCAGCACCAGAGACTAAATAGATGACATCCCCAACCTGCTCCAAGTCAATTTTTGTATTTCTTTGATTTGGTGCACGAACTGCCATACCACGTGCCCAAAAGAACTTCTTCATGCGTTCGAAGTATTCAAATTCCCAAATCCGATTTGATAATAATACATAACGATTCATATATCATTAACTCCCTTTCCCATCATGCATAGAACACGAATTATATACATTATTAAATGGAGGGTTGTTCAACCCGTGGTGAATCAGTTTCCCCATGATAATCCGACCTAGTTGTTACGTATAACAAGTCGTTTAAAAAGTCATCTAAATCACTTGCTTGTTTAAACTTATAAGAATAGCCATAATGAATCGGATTTCCCCCGTTATTCTTCCTTGTAGGAAACTTTTTTAATGCAGTGCTATGGTACTTTTTATCGCTTGTTAATAATGAAACTTTTTCCACCATATTTGGATTCAAAACGATACTAATTTCTTTATTATGTAGTAAATAGACGATTTCTTTACTATTGATATGTTCGTACTCTATCGCCTTGCTCGTTTCTAAATTTAATGAAAAGTTGTTTTTAATAAAAACTGCGTGTAATTTATCCATTGAATCACTTCTCTCTATTTATTACCTTTTAGGTTCTTTAGTGGATTATTCCACTATTTACTATATTATCCTACTTTACCATAAGCCAGGCATCTCTTTGCTAGATAATAATATAACTATGAGCAACATCGTTGCAGCTTTCTTTCTATTACGGACAAGGAAACGTGATGTTATACTTGCTAGACAAACTTAACTAATTTGCGACAAGAGCAACTTTCTGCAAATCCTCGACAATGAAGAGTAATTAAATGGGTAAGAGACTTTTGGAATACTTTTTTGCTTTATTAAACAATTTACCTGGTGTTAATTTCACAGAAGCAGTTAGAGCTAATGAAACCAGTCATACGTTTAAGGGTGATTATGATGGGTACGCTGAATGTGTATAAACAGCATTTGACCCGACAATTGTATCGATTAGAGAATTAATGGGACATCTATTTGAAATCATTGATCCATACAGTGTGAATAAACAAGGACAGGATGTTGGCTAGAAATACAGAACAGGCATAATCCCGAACACTTAAAAGAGGCGCAGGCGTTTCTTAGTGAGCGAAATGTCCTGATGATTATTGTCATATTCCTGAAGATATATTAAACAGGTATAAATAACGGTAGCTATGTGATAATTTCTACCTCAGGTACGCAAAATTTTGGACACGTATCTTGCGTACCAAACATTAGCGTATCTTATTTGTGTATCAGTGCATCATACATTTATGACATGTCTTTCGGTTCGTTAAGTGTTGCGCGAACAACAATATCTATTATTTCCATACACAACATACATTTAATGCAATCAGAATAACCTGCACTCATTTAGACAATAAATTCGAGGTGGTTTACAGGTAATGGACAACTCGCAAACGTTTGATCTCAAAAAGAATATTCCACTAATGGCCGTTTTGTTATCCGGAGCATTTATTACGATTTTAAATCAGACCCTTCTTGCCACAGCCCTGCCGCCAATCATGAAGGATCTCCACGTGACGGAAAGTACTGTTCAGTGGTTGCAGTCGATTTTCATGCTCGTCAACGGCATTATGATTCCAATCACAGCATTTTTAATTGGAAAATTTACGACACGGAAACTATTCCTAACAGCTATGAGTATATTCGCCTTTGGTACATTAGTTGCGGCCATTTCGCCTAACTTTTCAATTTTATTACTTGGGCGCGTTTTTCAAGGAGCAGGTGCCGGGATTATGATGCCACTCTTGCAAACGATCATGTTCCTACTCTTCCCCATTGAACAACGCGGAAAAGCGATGGGTTTGTATGGGCTCGTTATTGCATTTGCACCCGCAATTGGTCCGACCCTATCTGGTTATCTTGTGGATCATTTCGCATGGAAAAGTATCTTTTATGTCGTCCTACCGATTGCGCTCATAATTATCATTGCCGCCTTCTTTTTACTGAAAAACGTGACGGAACTCACCAATCCAAAGATGGATTACTTGTCCATTGTCCTCTCCACACTTGGTTTTGGCGGACTCCTTTACGGCTTTAGTATTGCTGGTAACACGGGCTGGCTTCATCTGAATGTTGGTATAGCCATTGCAATCGGCGCTATTTCACTCTTTTTATTCATCGCGCGGCAATTAAAGTTAGATGAGCCTATCCTTGAATTCCGGGTCTTTAAATATTGGGTGTTTACGCTTGCCACTGGACTCGGCATGATTGTGTTCGCCTCGATGATTGCAACAACTGTGATTTTACCAATCTTCATGCAGAACTTGCTTGGGTTCAACGCCTTTCATTCCGGCCTCATGCTCCTACCTGGTGCGATTGTTATGGGCGTCATGAACCCAGTATCAGGTGCACTGTTCGATAAATATGGCGCAAAATGGTTGTTGCGCACTGGATATCTTATCCTGACAGTAACAACGTTCATGTTTGCATACCTATCCGTAGAGACAACTTTCACGTATTTAGCCGTCTTGAATGCGGTTCGGATGGTGGGCATCGCCATGGTCATGATGCCAGCTACAACGCTTGGGTTGAATGAGTTGCCTAATCACTTGATTGCTCACGGAACCGCCATGAACAATACGTTCCGTCAGATTGCTGGTGCAATCGGGACTGCCGTTCTCGTCGCAATCACGGTAACAGCGGCAATCGGTGACGACTCGGTTTCCGGTGCCATCCACGGGGTCAATGTAGCCTTCCATGTGGCAGGATACATTGCATTTTTCGGACTGCTGTTGTCATTTGCCATTCGGGATCCGAAACCGAACCAAAGCTCGACGGAAGTGTAACGCGGAAAGTCTACCATAGGTATTTGAAATGAGGACTACAAAAAAGCCAACCTAATTGGGTTGGCTTTTGATTATATTTATTATGTGAATTCTGCTTACACCTAAAACTATTTTGTGAAATCGATTTTCTTGTGCAAGGAATGCATGATGATCCCACCAACTGTCATCGACAGCAATTCACCAACGCCGACTGTGAAATAAGTGAGCCAAAATGGAAGTCCATATAAAATCGTTAATTGGCCAGCCACTGTAAACATTGATAAAGCAAAGATAATTGCGGTTAAGACCATTTTTAGGACGTCGCTCTTGATATTTCTTGTGACTCTCCTACAGAGTAACAAAACAAGAAGTGTTCCAATTCCGCCAATAGGCACATCCAGTATCCAAGTAGGCGACATAAAATTGGCGATTACCACACCTGCTGTAACGGCAACGACATATCGTTTATGATACAGGGCGAGATAGTTAAACATTTCCGACAAGCGGAGCTGGATTGCCCCAAAACTGATCACTGAAAGCATGACAGTTACCGCCACATATAATGCAGCAATTAGTGCAGACTTTGCTAGTTCACTCACGGCTGTCCGCGGTGCACTTTTAAGCGTAGAAGTATTCAATTTTTTATTCTCCTTTGTAAAATAGCACGGGCTATTTTAGTAATAACTACGGCCAAAGGAAGGATGAGTCACTCACTCAAACCAAAGTGCCGCAGTGCAAGCAGAATTTGCTTACCCGTCTAGTATAACAGA
This sequence comes from Sporosarcina sp. G11-34, assembly GCF_026931025.1. Taxonomy (NCBI): domain Bacteria; kingdom Bacillati; phylum Bacillota; class Bacilli; order Caryophanales; family Caryophanaceae; genus Sporosarcina; species Sporosarcina sp. G11-34. The sequence goes on from NZ_JAHNZW010000024.1 coordinate 13,109, forward strand.
AGAAAATATTCTTGAATATCTCTTATCGTGCAATCCAGCCGCCGTCCATAGGAATCACGGTACCGTGGATATAATCGGATGCCCGACTTGCCAAATAGAGCGTGAGTCCAGCTACTTCATCTGGTTGTGCCCATCGCCCCGCCGGTGTTTCTTCCGCGACCCATTTCGCCATTTTTCCATCGCCTTCAAAATCAGCCTTATTCATCGGCGTTTGAATGGCGCCAGGCGCGATCGCATTGACTCGAATCCCTTCCCGGCAATAATCGTAATCCGTTTGCTTCGTATAACCAATGATGGCATGCTTCGAGGCCGTATAAGCTGCACCTCCCCCTCCTGCCACAAGTCCCGCGATCGATGCCATATTGACAATGACGCCAGATTTTCGTGCTAACATATGAGGCATGATCGCATTGGTAACAAAATAAGTACCCTTTACATTCGTGTCCATAATACGATTCCACAAGTCCTCGTCTGTTTCTAACGTTTTTGCATAGCCATCCAATACGCCTGCAGTATTTAATAAGATATCGATCTGCCCGAATATCGACAAGGCTCGTTCAACGGCTTGTCTCACCTCGTCGTTGTTAGCTACAGAACCGACCTCATAAGAAAAACAAGAACCGTTCTGACTTTTCAAACGAAGTAGCCCTTCTTCATCTAAATCGAATCCAAAAACAGTTGCCCCATTTTCCATAAAAGCAATTGCCTGTGCCTGTCCAATACCTGAGGCAGCGCCTGTTATAAAAACGGTCTGGCCTTTAAACTCATCGAATCTCATAATCTTTTCCTCCTCACACAAAAAGCCCATGAATTTATCATGAGCTTCATTTACGTGTTCAATTTATTCTACAATTATCCAATCCTCGGCCAATAGGTCACAAACAGTCGGTGTAAACATTGTGTAGCCTTCACCTTTAACGTCAATGAGGAAGTAAGGGTTCAACTTTTTCCCGTCATGTTCGCTTTCTCCAACTAGTTTCACATACAATTCCGCTCCGCCCCAGCCACTACGTATCACTTTTTCGCCCGCTCTCAAACGGGGTAATATTTCTTCAAATGTCATTTGATTATCATCCTCTACTTCTACTATTCTTTGTCAACAAATTATACTAAACCCCTTCTGTTATTACAACTTCATAGACAAAATTGATTGAAATGCAGAAGTGTCAGGCTTAATTACAACAGTTCCTAGTTTGAAATAAGTATAACTTCTTAGTTTCCGGTTCATAATTTCTTTTATGTTTAGCAACTTTAATAAAGGGAATCTGTGTCACAAACAATGACGATTCTTTCATTTTTTACGATGGTTTCATTAGCTTATTATTGTCACATTAAGCGGTTCTGAGGACTTCCGTTCCCCCACAAAATGTGATTAAATAAAGGTATAAAGAATAGTCACTTTTCATTTTACGTTTGGCAAATCGTCGTTTCTTAAAACAAATATCATCTTCGTTAAAAATACAAATGATTTTTCGAAAAGGAGATATGGATATGGATGATTATAAAAACATTCTAGTTGCAGTTGATGATTCAAAAGAATCCGAAAATGCCTTACGAAAATCAATTGAGATTGCAAAACTTGGCCACGGTTTAAGACTACATATCGCCAATGTCATCAATTCCTATTTGGTTCCTGAAGATGATTTTCCATTGCTTGAAAGAGAGCAACAACTTTCAGAGAACATGCTGAATCGCTATAAATCAATCGTTCTGGCTGAAGGTATTACAAACGTTGAAGTACTCATCAAACACGGTTCCCCGAAAAAATTGATTGCCGGTGAGCTCGCTTCATTAGTAAATGCTGATTTAATCGTTTGCGGTGTACAAAGTATAAAAAATGCCGAACATTTCTTCCTTGGATCTGTCTCTCAGTATGTCGTTCAAGAAGCTACATGTAATGTTATGATTGTCCGTACTGATTGATCTAAGTGAAGTGTGCCTCACATATCTCCTGTTAATGAAGACCGCAACCATAAAAAAAGCATGATCCCATAGTTTTGGGGTCATGCCTTTTTGAATTTCCCAACCTTTTACCGACATCCCCCACCAACTTGTTCAAATTCAGAGAATAAATTTTTTAGCGTACCTTTGTGATGTACAATCATGATTGTTTAAACTTTCACGATAGTTTCTAACACAAGTCCTGAAATTAAAAAGAGGTTTTCCTCATTCAAGTCTCGAAGTTAATGCGTATCCAAAACATTTAGAAGGAGCTAATTAAAATATGAAACCACCTATTGCAAAACGCATACCATATGCCCACGAAATACACGGAGATGTGCGACATGATGATTATTATTGGCTGAATGAGCCGACGAATCCAGAAGTGATTCAGTATCTAGAGGATGAAAATAAGTATTACGATGAAATCATGGAGCCCATTAAAGAACAAACCGAAGAGATATATCAACGCATGGTGGACCGTGTTCCTGAGTCAGAAGTTAACGTCCCCATCCAACAGGGCCCCTACTTCTACTATTCCCGATTGGAGAAAGAGCAACAATATCCAATTTATGCGCGGAAGAAAGCTGTAAGTCGTGAGGAACTATCTAAAGCACAAGAAGAAATCTTGCTTGACCTCAACGAATTGGCCAAAGCAAGTGACTATTTAAGTGTTACAGCACAACGCATGAGTACTGATCACCAGCACCTTGCTTATTTAGAAAATCGGGATGGGACTGATCGCTTTACGGCCTATGTGAAAGACATGGAAACAGGCAAGTTGCTGCCTGATGTGATTCCGAATGTATTTATCTATGGGAGTCTAGAATGGAGTCGTTGCGGTGATTATCTCTTTTATATTACTGTGGATGATTTTGAGCGTCCGTCTCGCCTAATGCGCCATCGCTTGGGAAGTGATGTAGCAAGTGATGAGCTGATTTATGAGGAAAAAGAAACGACGTTCATCCTCCATATGAACAAATCTCTAAGTGGCCAATTCATTATTGTTCATGCAGAATCAAAAACAACAAGTGAAGTCCGTCTCATCGATGTGGATTCACCGCTATCTTCACCACAACTGGTCGAAGAACGACGACAAGACATCTTATATGACGTCGAACATTCGGGTGACAATTTGCTCCTGCTGACAAACGAAGAGGCGCTGAACTTCCAATTACAAAGCTGCCCACTCACTGACTTTCAATCACGTACGAACGTTATAGACTATGATGAGGACCGCTTCCTTCAAGCTGTCTACCCATTCCAGAACACGCTACTTATTGCTGGACGAGAGAACGGTTTGACACAACTATGGGAATTAAAAGAAGGTAAATTGGAACCTCTTCATTGGGATGAGCCGATTTATTCGGTATCTGTTATAGGTCACCAAAACGTTGCGGCAAAAGAAATCTTACTCAGTTATGAATCTTTACTAACGCCGGAAACAACATACGGTTTCAATCCACAAACTGGCGAAAGAAAATGTCTACAAGTTGCACCTGTCAGCGGTCATTACGAACGGTCCGATTATCATCAAGAACAATTGTGGGCAACAGCAGAGGATGGCAGTAAAGTACCACTTATGCTCGTCTATCATAAAGACGCTTTCGATGACGGACCGGCTCCGCTCATCTTGTCTGCCTATGGTTCATACGGGGCAAATAGTGATCCGTACTTCAGTCCCTATAAACTTCCGATTTTGGATAAAGGTGTCGTCTTTGTCACCGCTCAAGTCCGCGGCGGGTCTGAAATGGGGCGTAGCTGGTACGAGGACGGCAAAATGCAGCACAAACGGAACACCTTTACCGATTTTATTGCGGCTGCAAACCATCTTATTGAGCAAGGTTACACAACCTCTAGCCAATTGGCGGGTCGAGGTGGAAGTGCGGGCGGATTGCTTGCTGGTGCTGTCGCCAACATGGCTGGGGATTTGTTCAAAGTCATCGTTCCAGAAGTACCTTTCGTCGATGTTGTGACGACAATGCTCGACACTAGTATTCCCCTCACGACACTTGAGTGGGACGAATGGGGCGACCCTCGAAAAAAAGAAGATTACTTTTATATTAAGTCGTACAGTCCTTATGACAATGTGGAAGCGAAAGACTATCCGCATATGTATGTAACAACTGGCCTCAACGATCCGCGTGTTGGTTACTTTGAGCCTGCTAAATGGGTCGCACGATTAAGGGATTTGAAAACGGATGACAATACCCTTGTCCTAAAAACAAATATGGGCGCAGGTCATTTCGGTGAATCTGGACGGTTTAATCAGTTGAAAGAAGTCGCAGAAGTCTATGCATTTGTTCTGCATCACATTGGCGCAGGTGCTGATGTGAAAATATAAGTAATTACTGACAATAGCTAAATGATTTAATTAAGCCAAAGAGGAGTGTCTATATGGAAGTAGTCTATTTTGCAGGTGGGTGTTTATGGGGCGTACAGGCTTTTATCAAAACCTTACCTGGCGTTAAGTTTACAGAAGCAGGCAGAGCTAACGGTACTACTCAGACACTTGATGGTGATTATGACGGGTATACCGAAGTTATAAAAACAGAATTTGATTCGACAATTGTATCAATAAAGGAATTAATGGGACATTTATTTGAAATCATTGATCCCTACAGTTTGAACAAACAAGGAGAGGATGTTGGGGAGAAATACAGGACAGGTATATATAGTAATAATCCAGAACACTTAATAGAGGCGAAAGCGTTTCTAAGCGAAAGAAGTGATTATGACCGTATCGTTGTTGAGGTATTACCGCTTACAAACTATGTAAGAAGTGCAGACGAACATCAAGATAGGTTATCTAGATTCCCAGATGACTATTGTCATATTCCAGAAGAATTATTAAGTAGGCATAAATAACGGTAACAAATAAAGGTAACTGTCCAACAAACTATCATGATTGTTTAAACTTTCATGGTAGTTTGTTGCACTTGAATTTAAGTTGGATTGTCTTTACATCATTCAATTCATGCCATGCTAATTTCTTGTACGCAAAATCCTAAGATTCTTTAAAAACCAAACGTTTTTTCAGTGCCTTCTGTTTTTAGTTGGGGTATTTTGAGACGTTTTCCTTGTTGCAGATCGTTAATGGATAAGCCAAAATCCATCTGAAGATGAGGATAATCTTTAAAGCCGCGCCAGTCGCCTCCCCATTGAAAGCCCAGCTCCTTTGCAATTTCTGCAACCTCAAACCAGTCTGATTGACCATTTCCGTTCCCATCATATTCAGTATTCCAGATCACATTCCCATTCTCAAGCTGAAGCGCAAAATCGACTGCAAGGCCAAAGTTGTGATAGGAGTCGCCTCCCTCCGCATGAGTAACTACTTTTCCGGGTGTCCTTCTGCCCTTATCATAAAGCTTGTCTTGTTCCTCAAATGAACGGTAATCATCTGTAATCAGGATTGTAATCCCACGTTCTGCTGTTTTTTCTAATAAAATCTCCACTTTATCAGCTACAATGGGGTGCAGTTCAGCTGGTAGACTTTCTACATTTACTTCGTATTCAACCTGGTCCCATAATCCAGGTTTCTCATTTATGAATAAGATAAATTGATAAGCGACAAATGAAATGAGGAATAACAGCAATAATTCCAGTATTTTCTTCACAAGTTGTTATCCACTCCTTCTTAACAAATTTCGATATAAGCTAATTTTAATTTAACATGAAAAGGACAAATATTGCACGAAATTGGTCGCAAAAAGGCGAACTACCATACTAATAATAAGAGTTTATCAACATCTTTTTTGCGACTCCTCGTCAATCAGAGTAGCTGTTTTTTGGCTTTGATTATACTTTACTTGATACATCTTTGAAGTCGTTTTGATTTCACTATTCACTTTTGCTACAGTGGTAACTTTATAGATATGGTCAAGACGAAGAAGAAGTAACTGAAGACGGTCGATAAATTCTTGAATAATTTTTCATAAGATCCGTTAGAGTTAAAATTCTCGTGAATTAGTGAACGGTACCTGTATATGAAATTATAAATACAAGAACAAAGTGATTTAAAAGGTAACTTAAATTTTGCTTTATACTCTTGTTCATAAGCAGTTCTTTACTCTGTCCCTAGCCTAACTAGTATACTTAAATGAGGATAGAACTCATTCGTATAATTGTGTTTCAAAAAATACAAAGTATAAAAATCAATTGGATTTACTAATAGAAAGTAGGAAGATACGTGGCAATTATTCAAGTGTCTCAACGTGCAGGATCCAACTACAAAAACATTCAGCTTGCAGTAGAGGCAGCTCTACCAGGAGATACAGTGGAATTTGATAAAGGTGTTTATGATGAACAGGTAACAATCGATAAGCTGCTCGTTCTTCGAAGTTTAGAAGGTGAAGCGAGCTCAGTACGTCTAACAGGAAGTGTTCGTATTGCGACAACGGAAGAAGTGCGTTTAGAATCGATCAGTTTTGGAGAAGGCACTGGTCCAGTGGACTATGGTTTACATATCGAATCAGGGGATGTAACGCTTCACCACTGTCTTTTCTCTGAGATTCAAGGGGTTGCAATGCGCGTTGATGCAGCTGCAAAAGTATCCGCAGAGCATTCGATCTTTCAAAAAAACATACAAGGGATTGAGGTATTAGGGCGTTTGGCTTTGTTCGAATGCATAGTAGAAGACACAATCAAGTCTGCACAAATTAGTGTGCGCGCTGGAGGAGAAGTCGCGGTAACGAATTCCGGAATTTTAAGTGGGCAAGAAGAAGGCCTTTGCTTGTATGAATCGAGTCAAGCAACAATCACCAAAAGTTCATTCATTGGAAATCGCGGGGTTCAACTTCGTTTGGAACAAGACAGTTTTATGAACGTAGAAAGCACGAATTTTTATGTTGGACATCTCCAAGGAATCTTTTGTGACCAATCTAAAGGTGTCCTGAAAAATTGTGTCTTTAAAAACCAAAGTTTGGAGCATGTCGCATTTACGAATGGATCCCATATCGAAGTCGAGGCAAGTACGTTTGAAAATGGTATGGCTGAAGGAATGAGCGTCAGTGGTTCATCTGTTGAGCTATCCGACTCACAGTTTAAAAACCAAAAAGGAGACCAAATTTCCTGTAACGAACTAAGCAACCTTTCGATTACTAAAACACAGATCCTTTCGGGTGAGTCTAGAGGTATTGTGTCTGGAAATTCCACGTGTACACTCATCGAATCTGAAGTGAAGTACCATCAGTTGACGCAACTCTCTGCGTTTACTCAAAGCGTGTTCACGATTCAGGATTGTGAAATTGAGAGTGGAAACAATAAAGGCGTTTACGTGACAGGTAGTCAAGTGAAGATTTCGGATTCTTTGATTAGCCAACATAGTGGTGTACAAATTTTTGCTTCTGAACAATCGGAAGTACTTCTGTCGGCGACCGAAGTAAAGAGTGGAGATAGTGCAGGGATATTTGTAAATGAATCCAATTTGACGGCAGCCAATTGCATCATCTTCGGTCATAAGGGATCCAACGTTTTACTCAGTACTGCGGCTAAAGCAGAAATTACAGATTGTAGAATATCGAGTGGCGATAAGAACGGTATACTTGCAGGTCCTGAAGTATTTATTTCGTTGGAACGGTCAATTTTGTTCAATCATAAAAGGCCACAAATAAGTGCAAGGGATTCTGCAGAAGTTTTTATAACGGAGTGTGAAATCTATGACGGTAAATCGTCAGGAATCGTCTTGAGTCAGGTGGAGCGTACTGAAGTGACGGTAACTCGAGTACATGGTCATCGTGATGATCAAATCATCTTGCAAGATTGTTCGGATGCTGTATTCACTGGGGTGCAAGTGATGAATGGAAAGAAGGCTGGGCTGAGACTCGAGCGTTCGGTTCCGGTTCTTAACGACTGTTCTTTTGAGAACAACCAAGCAGGAGATTTAGTCCGCTTTGATGACAGTGCTCCTGTGCTCACCGATACGGACTTGCAGGTTCCACCAATCACTAGTAAATTAGGCGGCAGTGCTGCACATTCCCCTACTGTAGATTCATCACCTACTGAACAGATAGATGTTTTCATGAATGGTTTGAACGAGTTCATTGGACTGGAAGATGTGAAACACAAAATCCAGGAGTTTAAAAGCGTAAGCGACATCAATCAATTCAAATTAGAGCGTGGAATGAGAGCTAATCCGATGGTAGCGCCTCATATGGTCTTTCAAGGGAATCCGGGTACTGGTAAAACGACAGTCGCTCGGCTTATAGGAGGGATTTTTAAGGAACTAGGTTTATTAAAGACAGGCCACGTAACTGAAGTGAAGCGGGAAGATCTCGTTGGAACGCATGTTGGTGAATCAGAAGAACGAACGAAAGTAATTATTAAGGAAGCTATGGGTGGCGTCCTCTTTATAGACGAAGCGTATACGCTTGCTACAGGCGGCAAGTCTAGTAATGATTTCGGTAAAAAAGTAATTGAAACGTTGCTTCCTGCAATGGAAAATTCTCGCGGTGAATTCATTGTCATCGCGGCAGGCTATACCGAAGAAATGAACAGGTTCCTCGCGTCTAATCCGGGATTGAAAGATCGTTTTTCTGAAATTATTCACTTTCAAGACTATACACCAGATGAGTTGCTTCAAATCTTCTTAAGCGAGTGTGAAGGAAGCTATATGCTTACTCCTGCTGCCAAACAAGCAGTTTATGAGGAGTTCGTGGAACGTTATCGCATGCGTGATGAAACATTTAGTAACGCTCGTATGGCACGTATCCTATACGATCAAATCGGGCTTGCGCAGTCGATTAGAATTGCGAAACTTCCGCGTGATATGTGGACGGAAAAGGTATTGACGACGTTTGAAGAACTAGACGTTTTACAAGCGGTAGAAGAGCGCAAGGTGAAGACGTACGAAGTTCCAATCGATGAAGTACTACTCGCCCATAAACGTGCAGAACTCCATCAGTTTATCGGCCTTGGTTCTGTGAAGGCTGAAATAGATAAAATGATTGAATTAATGAGATACTACAAACGAGAAAATCATTCTACAGAGAAATTGATGAACCACACGCTGTTGATTGGTAAACCAGGGACAGGAAAAACCGAGGTCGGTCGTGTGCTCGCTGGTATTTATCAAGCGCTTGGATTATTAGAACGTGGCGATCTGATTGAAGTAGATCGCAGCGATTTAGTCGGCAGTCATATTGGTGAAACGGAGAAGCTGACAGCCGGGCTGATTGAACGAGCGATGGGTAGTGCGTTATTTATTGATGAAGCGTACACACTTGCGAGCGGTGGAGAGAATGACTTCGGGAAAAAAGCAGTGGAAGTGTTGCTGAAAAGAATGTCCAATCGCCAAGGCGAGTTCCTATTAATTGCCGCAGGGTACGAAAATGAAATGGATCAATTCTTAGACAGTAACCCCGGACTCCGTCGACGATTCGGACTAACGCTCCATTTTGAAGATTATACACCAAAGGAATTAATGGAGATTACCGAGCTCTATAGTAAAGGCTACAGCATAACAGATGAGGCAAAGCGTGCCTTAGTTCGTCACTATGAAGAGATTTATGCGCGTAGAGATAGTCATTTCGGAAATGCCGGTCTCGCTAAGAAAATAGCGAAAGAAATGACGCGTAAAGTCGATTACCGAATGGCTGTGGCGAGCAATAAACAAAATAGACCTGCGCTCGATAAAGAAATTACGAAGGATGATTTAGTTTTGTTAGAGAGTTGAATGATTTGTTGTTTTAATACACAGCTACTGAAAAAAAGCCATTGGAATGTTATTTTTCCAATGGCTTTAAATCTCTAATTCTCTAATTGATTATTAGCCATTTCCAAACACTTCCGCCTATATCTATTCGAAGAACAATTGTAGACCCACTTTTCCATTAGACATAGTCACTTACTTAAAAGCCATTTCGTAACCAATTACCCCCAATACAATATTATTGAACAAGCGTTTCAAAGTTACTAAGATATATACCACTGAAGAATATTTCGATTGATTCAACAAACCAATAGCCTATGATAGAATTAATTATCTATCACTACATAGAGCAGAAAGGATTGATTAGGTTTTGGTTAATAAAATTGCTGTAATTACAGGTGCTGGAAGCGGCTTAGGCGCATCCCTTGCGAAGAAATATTCGAACGATGGGTATCATGTTTGTTTATTAGGAAGAACAGAAGATAAGTTGGCGCGCACTGCGAAAGCGTTACCGAACGAAAGTTACTCAATTTTCCCAGTAGATGTTTCATCTAAAAAAGAGGTCGCTAGTGTTTTCGCTAACATTAAAGAAAGCCTTGGTTCCGTAAATGTTCTCGTTAACAATGCAGGCGTTGGTGTTTTTGATTTAGCTGAAAATATTACTGAAGATGCTGTCCATCAAATGATTGACATCAACTTAAAAGGGACGATTTTCTGTACACAAGAAGTACTCGCTGACATGAAAGAAAGTAATAGCGGCAGTATTTTAAACATCGTCTCTACAGCTGGATTAGAAGGAAAAGAGACCGAGTCGGTTTACTGTGCAAGTAAATTTGGGACGCGCGGATTCCACGAAAGCCTACTCGTTGAGCTAAAAGATACAGACATTCATGTATTCGGCGCTTATATGGGCGGCATGGCCACAGAATTCTGGGACGGTATTTTAGATGAGTCTATCACTGCAGGTCTTATGGACCCTGAAGATATCGCAGACATCATCTATTATAACGCATCTCTCAGAAAAAATTTGAATGTGGAGCAAGTTGTTATAAAGAATCATTGAAGTGTAGATTACAGAATCTGTAAAAGAATCGATTATTTCAACACTTAATGATTAGTGCATACGTGTGTGTTTTTAATAAAATAAGAAGACGATCTCTTCAATAAAGAGGTCGTCTTCTTTTTTTCAAACTTAATATCGGTACCTGCGTGACAAACAATCATGAATGTTTAAACTTTCACGATAGTTGTTTGCACAGGCACCAAAAATTTACAACGAGCTTTCGATATGCATGATAGTAAAAACTACACACTTTTCGACATAAAAAAAGCGACTGGCATTAGCAAAATCGACAGTATAACGTTATTAAATTGATCGTGCGACATCATTTTCAGCTGTAGAAGAATAGTTTTCACGAATAAAACCTCTAGTACAGCACATATTAAGCGCTAGGAGGTGAACTTTCATGAATAAAAACAACAAAAAGACGATGAATGAGAGAACTCATAATAGCTACGACCTTTACAAAAACAACAAAAATAGCAACAGTAATAACCAACATAACAATCACAATGCGGAAATCGCTGCTGAATTTGATTCAAAAGTAAAAAACGAAGACAAGAATAAACAATAATCCATAAATAAAAGGCGAGGGGCTAAATGGACTTTCGTCTTACTACAACTGAACCTCTAGTGACAATCTGTCACGCTAACAATAAAGCAAGCCTTTATGTTCAGTTAATAAATTCCACTACCAAAAATGTTACACGAGAGCCTGTTGCACAAAAGCCCATTGATTATTGTTGTCATACGAGCAGTTCTATAGAAGTTCTTGGGAAAAACTGTTTATGGAATTAAAATAACCCGACGATGAGCTATAATCTCATAGACGGGTTATTTTCCTTGAATTGGCGACAGGATTAACCGACTTATCCTTGTAACCTTGCACAGGTACGAAAAAAGTGGAACAGACTTACATCTGTCCCATTATCCACCTTATTCTGCCACGTCGATAATTCGACCTTCAATTGTTGGATTAACACTTCCTAAACTACTTAGGTGTTCTGCAAAGTTTTCCCAATCACTTAACCCTAAATCAGTTACCCGACCTGCTTCATATGCGCCTGCAAAAACTGCGTAGCCGTCTCCACCTTTAGCAGTAAATGCATTTGTCGCAATAGCATAAGTCTCTTGATCACTAATCTCTGTGTAAGTGCCATCTACATTTTTATAGGCTATGGAAACAACACGCTCACCAACCGGTTGTCCTGAATCAAATGTTACTTTTGCACCTGACACATGTAAGAAACCACCATTTTCGCCCGGGTAATTTCGGAGACTAATTTCAAACGCTTCTTTTAATTCAGCTCCGGTGATGTCCATCGTTGCTAACGTATTGCCAAATGGCAGGACTGAAATGACTTCTCCAACTGTTATCGGACCCGCCTCAATTGCAGACCTTATCCCACCACCATTTTGTAATGCCATGACTACAGTAGGATTATACGTTTTCGCTTTTGCCAGCATCCCATCTGTAATTACATTACCTAATGGCGTTTCATTTCTTCGTACGCTTGGTTTTGTATTATCCCCACTCGTTCGTGGATTTTCTAATTTACTTTCGGCTATTGCGCCAGTTTCTGTATTTGAAACTTCTTCTACTCTATCCGAGTATACTTTTAACATGGCAGCTGCTTCTGGATCTGCAACTTTTTCATTAACAGGGATTAGTTCGCCCTTAAAGTCACTGATGACCCCTTCTTTATCAAACTCAACATCTAGGCTTCCTAAAAATTGATTGTATTGAAAGGCTTGGACAATGAGCGTCGGATCCTTCGCTCTGCCAGTTTCATCTCGGTCAATGACAGTAGGTTCATTTAATTGTGAATGGCTATGTCCGCCAACAATCACATCAATGCCATCAACTGTTGCAGCTAAAATCAAATCATTATCAACTGCCGGATTATCATCATAACCAATATGTGTCACAGCAATAATTTTGTTGACGTCTAGGCTTTCAAATGCAGCGACTGCTCTTTCAGCTTCTTCAATGTAGTCACTAAACCTGACTGCATCAGGACTTGAAATGTCGGCTGTATCCGCGGTTGTTAATCCAAAGATACCCACTTTTTCACCATTAATTTCCTTAATGATTCCATTGTAGATTTTCCCTTCTTCTGGTTCACTTGAGATTAAATCACTGAATAAACCAGTAAATTTATCGTCTCCTGAAAAATCAACATTAGAACTGACAAATGGGAATTGGGCCGCTTCAATAAAGTCTACCAATGCTTGATGTCCTTCTAGTGATGAACCTAAATCGAATTCATGATTACCAAATGTCATCGCATCATAACCCATTAAGTTCATAAATTGTAAGTCTGCCATTCCCTGAAATTCGTTGAAATACAATGTTCCCGAAAAGACATCTCCAGCATCGAGAAGAAGCGCGTTTGGTTTTTCTGCCCGTACTTCCTTCACTGCTGTAACACGTTTTGCTACATTATCTAAATGTCCATGTGTATCATTGGTATGCATAATAGATAGATCAAACGGAAACTTAATCGTATCTGGGTTCGCACCCTTTACATACTCAATTTGTTGAACGTTTCCTGCGCCTCTAATTTCGGAAACTTTATTGCCTTCAATAATCACATTAGACATTTCAATCCCATTTAAGTCAACAATCGCTCCTGCTTTTTTGGGTTTAATCGTTACAGTGGTATTTTTGAATCCATCTCCGTAAAACGTTGCATAATCTCCCGTGAATACAACACCATTCTTGATTGTTGACTTTGAATCGAGTGTAATCGAAGCTCTTGATTCGTGTATCATTAACTTTCCAGTTTTATAGTTCTTTAAATCATATACCTTTTCGAATTCCGTTTCTGATAATGTCGTCGTAGCTCCAGCTGTTAACGGTATTCCTGTTAATAATAAACTAACCGCGAAACTTGCTGACAATAATAGATTTGAACTTTTTCTCCATCTACTTGTACGCATACAGTGAGCACTCCCTTTTTTAATATTGCCAGAACGATTATTCCGAAATAGACAGATTGCGGTAATTTTCCCTCCCTTAAATTATTGTATTCTAGTTCTCTTTCTATCAAACCTAGTATAAATAGCAGTTAATTGTTTGTCAATTGAATCTATTCAATAAAAGGTACCTGCGTGACAAACATTCATGATTGTTTAAACTTTCACGATAGTTTTTGCCGCAGGTACCTAAAATTACGAAGAAACAACCATTGCGAGAATGATGCCCCCGGACAACGAGCCACTCAAAAACCTAAGCGAAGAATTTGGCGTATCCGAACAATCACTTTATAAGTGGCGAAAAAAAGCCCGGAGTGAAGGCAATGCAACACCTGGAAATGGGCAAACATTCGAGTGATGGAAACCTATGCAATGAATCAAGCAGAACTCGCCGAAGTTGCGCTCATGATAACCGCTACGATAGATGACGGCTCGGTTGCAGGTGCCATTCACGGCGTCAATGTAGCCTTCCATGTGGCTGGATACATTTCATTCTTCGGCCTCTTGTTATCATTTACAATTAGGGATTCGAAGCAAAACAAACACTCAACGGAAGTGTAACGTATAATGTCGCCCTCACCCACTAGAACGTGGGCACTGAAACAGCCCTAAATAAGAGTATCAGTTACTGAAGCTAACATGTGATACATGTTAGCTTCAGTTTTTTTATTTGCAAAAATGTTTGATTGACTGGCACGTGTTATCACTTATCTATAGAACCTGACTAAAAATTAACAATACCCGAACAATATTTTAATACTAGGTTAACAATAGAAGGCTAGAATTGAATTGAACGATATTTCAAAGGAGGAATTGAATTGAAGAAAACATTAAAGAAAAAGAGTATGATCTTAGCAATTACTGGAAGTTTAATTGTAGGAAGTTTTGCTGCAAACTCAGGTTTTCAACCCGTTGAAGCAAAAAGTCCTCAATCGAACGAAAAGATTGAAAATGTAATTTACATGATACCAGATGGATACTCTACCGCGTATGCGACAAATTATCGCTTGTATAAAGGTGAAGAGTCAGTCATGGATGAACATCTGGTTGGTATGCACCGCACTTATTCTGCAGACTCGGAAGTTACTGATTCTGCTGCAGCGGGTACTGCGATGGCTACTGGAGTAAAAACGAACAACGGCGTAATCGGTATTGATCCGGAGGGTAATAAACTAACCTCAATTTTACAAGCGGCTGAGATGAGCGGAAAATCTACTGGGTTAGTCGCCACTTCAACGATTACACATGCCACACCAGCGGCTTTCGCTTCAGAAGTTGAATCTCGTTCAAATGAGGCGGATATCGCACCACAACTACTTGAAAATGATGTAGATGTCCTCCTAGGTGGCGGTAAAAAACATTTTACTGAGAAGCTATTAAGTGAGGCTGAAAAAGTTGGTTATGAAATCGTATCTGATGCACAATCATTAAACAATCTAAATAAAGTGGACAAGTTAATCGGCCTTTTTGCAGAAGATAGTTTAGCTCCAGAATTAGATCGCGAGACGACTAAGGAACCGAGTTTGCAGGAAATGACAGCAGCAGCGATCGAAGTTTTAAGTGAAAATAAAGACGGATTCTTCTTAATGGTAGAAGGAAGTCAAATCGATTGGGCTGGCCATGCAAATGATGCAGCTTGGGCAATGAAAGATACGGAAGCGTTTGAAGAAGCAGTCAAAGAGGCATTAGATTTTGCGAAAAAGGATAAGAAAACGTTAGTCGTTATCGCAGGCGATCATGAAACAGGTGGAATGTCTGTCGGCGGTTACAATCAATCAGGCGCCAATTTGGACATCCTTAAAAATGTAACAGCTACCGGTAACTTTATGGCTGCCCAATTAAATGAAGAACGAAAAAACATTCAAGAGGTCGTATTACAACATACAGGAATTACATTATCGGAAACTGAAATAAACCAAATTAAACATGCAGACAACCCTGCGATTCAAATTAACACAATCATTTCTAAACACGCACTTGTTGGTTGGACACACACAGGACATACAGGCGAAGACATTCCTGTTTACGCATATGGTCCACAATCTAACAAATTTGCTGGCCTTATCGAAAATACTGAATTTCCACAACTGATGGCTGAAGCAATGAAAATACCATTCAAGTAAACTGTGCGCTTATAAATACGTCTAATTTTTCCAACCCATGATACATTGTACATTTGATTGACAGATAATTAGATGCTTCAACGACCCACTATTATTAGAGGAGGAGAATTGATGAGTTTATCACAACAGAGGATTAGTCGTTTAGGAAGACTTTTACTCACAGCTACATTGTTACTCGCAGCTATTTTTTTCGCCTTACATGCAGAGGCCAGTGAAGAACAGCCAACATTAGTCGATCAAAACTTCGATGGAATTACTGATGGAGAATTACCAGAAGGCTGGAAAGTTGTACAAGGCGATGCAGAAGTTCGCGATGGTAAGTTAACGCTTACCTCTCCAAAAACATCCAGCCCGACAAGAGTCGTAGTTCCACTAGATATCGAAACAGGTGACTATGTTTTTGAAGCTGACATGACATTTCTTTCTGCTGTTGAAGATACTAGATGGGCTTCCATGATGTATCGAATACAATCTGAAGACTACCCTTACTATCAATTTGCGATTAGAAGAGGTACAAACGCGTTAAATGGACTCGAATTTGCAGAAAGAAGTGCTCAAAATAAATGGGTTGTACCAGAAGCTACTTTTTATCCAGAAAAGTTCGAGTACGATAAATCTTATCGCATTAAAATTATTGCTAGTGGTAATCGCGTTCAAAAATTTGTAAATAACAAGCTCGCCTTTAATTCGGACCTAGCAACAAATTGGACGACTGGAGATATTGGTTTTCAAGCAACAGGTTCAACAGTTCAATTTGACAACGTAAAAGTAACACAATTTGATAATGAGTTACCTCCATTAGACAATTCCGGTGCTCTACAGCCAGAAGAACCTGAAACGAATATTCTTAATGCACCAACAATCATTAACGACACATTAAAGAGTGAGGATGAAGCAAAGTATTCATCAGTTCGCTTGTTCGTAGAAAAAGATGGAGACGGTGAGCTAACAGTAGATGGACAACCACTTACTGATGCCCTTCACTCTATAAACAATAAGCGTATACCTATTCTTCAAATCGAAGACAGTCATATTGAAGAAGATCTAATAAACGTACTAAATGAAACACAAACAACAGATGTTCATATTGTATCTACAAATCCAGCAATCGTTAAATCATTTACGACAACCTATCCAACAGCTCGCGGAGGCATTGTCTATAACAAGAATTCGCTCAACAAACATGACATCAACAAGCTTGTTCAAGACGTACATGCGAGCAATGCTAAAGTCGCGATTATTCCGCAAAAAATCCTGTCAGCTGAAGTTGTCCATGCCTTGCATACACGAATGGTAGCGGTATGGGGAGTTGGCGGTGACTCTGAAAAATTAGCACACGAATTAATTCACTTCGGAGTGGATGGCATTATCACAAATCACCCGGAGGTTAGTGCCGAAGCTTTCAGTAAATACCCAGAAAACACACTTGTGCAAAGACCGATTGTCGCTGCTCATAGAGGGGTTCCATCACTGACTCCTGAAAATACAATGGTCAGTTTTGAGTTAGCCTATGATCTTGGCGCAGACCTGATTGAAATAGATCTTCAACAAACCAAAGATAATCAGCTTGTGGTCATCCATGATGCAACAGTTAATAGAACAACGAATGGGACAGGTAAAGTATCTGACTTTACACTTGATGAAATACGTCAGCTCGATGCAGGCATCAAATTTAGTGAAGAATTTGCTGGCGAAAAAATCCCGACATTAACAGAGTTTCTTCAAGCTTTCAAAGATAGAGATGTTATTTTACTAATTGAGATGAAAGCTAACGGAATCGAACAACAAGTTATTGATGAAATTGATGCATTAGATATGGTTAATCAAGTCGTTCTTCAAAACTTCAGTTTGGAAAGCATGATTCTAACCAATGAATTAAAACCTGAGATTCCTACGGGTTACTTATATTCCGCTGCAACGCCAACAACTGAAGCAGCAAAGATGAAAAATGCACAGAAAATGGTTGAGTATGGAACGACTCATAATGTAACGCTTAACGCAAGTTATGGAAGTGTTTATCAAGAGTTCTTGACTTACATGCGACAACGCGGAATGTTAAGTATGCACTGGACATTCAGAGCAGAAAATCCATTCCAGCAAAAATTAAAAGAAGGTCTGATAGGTCCAATTACCGATTATACACAGTGGTTAACAGAGTCACCGGTTAAGCTTGAAACGCCACGAAAGAAAATAAATTTAAAAACCGGAAAAAGTTCAACCGTTCAATCGAAAGCGTTTGTTAACTATCGTGTTGATAAAAAAGAAAACATTGAATCTGAATTATTCCTTTCAGAAAATAACAACGTAGTTTCCTTGGATGAAAATACAATTCAAGCCCTTACGCCAGGTAAAGGACAAGTATTCGTTAAACATTCGTTTACAATGCTTGACGAAGTGTGGAACTTGGTAACAGAACCAATCGAGGTAAATGTTTCAGAGTAAAGTGAGTTCTAGAAGTTTTATTTGAAATTAGTAGACTGATGTAATCCATTTACATTGAACAGCTTAAATATTAATGCAATCTATATTTAAGCTGCTCGTCGTTCAATTCAATAATTATATTTTCATTCGGTCTATCACTGGAATATAAAACACCTGAAATCACTGGGTTTTAACACAGTAGATTTCAGGTGTTTTACTTATCTTCAATTAAATCGATGCATGTGCCCCAAACACACTTGCCATTAACAAACTTCTCTTTTCAGTAACCTCAGAATGTAATCGATTAACTTCTTCCTGCAATCTTTCAATTTCGTTTAACTCTTCTTGAATTTGGACTCTACAAATAACGTCATGAAGTACACCAGATGGTTCCGCAAGCAAGTATCCATTCACAACTTACGACATTCCTTTGCTACAGTGCATTGGGCGGAAAACAAAGATGTATTTGGCTTACAGGCACAACTTGGCCATAACAATCCGCAAACACCCCAAAGGTATGCCTTAATATTTGATGATACGCTACGTAGACAGATTGACAATATGATTGAAAAGTACACTATAAAAAGCCCCTTTCCTTTTGGATGGGGCTTTAACTCTTGTGGCAATTGAGCCACTTATTCATTCCAAAGGGACCTCTCTCTAATTGCTCAAGTCTCCGCATCAACCTTTCGTTATCCCTTCGTAATTTCATTCTGGAACTAGATGGTGTTATTATAGGTGGTATCACAGTGACTCGCTTTGTTTCATATATTTTTTTGTCCACATGATCACCTCTTCATTATCGTATGTAATTAGGGGTAATTTATGTATGCGAACGAACTGAGTAAATAAAAAAGAGTGCCAGTTTAGGCACTCCTTACTAAAACGTGAACATTTTTTGGTTGTCTTCTCTTAGTGATTCAACAATCTTTCTGTTTTTCTGTCTCAACCTTCTTGAACTAGAGCTTTCGGTAATAGTGGGAATTTGGATAGTCACACGTTTGGTACGTTTGACTTCTACTGTTACCGTATCTTCTACCATATTCACTTTCGGCACTTTAGTCACTACACGTTTTGACATTACTCCTCACCGCTTTCGTTCTTTATTTTGATAACTGCTAAATCATAAGTCATTATAAGAGTGGTGATGACAGAGCCATCAACTTCTGTTACTTTATCATCATCATATTCTGTTTGAATTTGAACTACATAATCATAGTCGAAGATTTTAAATGGGAACAAAACTAAAGTTTGTTTTTCTAATTCAATGCTGCGATTTTGCTTTAAAAATCGCATTGCCTTATCTTTGGATTTGCCCAAGTCACTTAAAACTCGTTCCTGTTCGTCCTCAGTATTATAAGGTAGTAAATCAACCGCTAGACCTTCTTCTTTAGCATAGCCATTTAGGAACTCTTCTAATTGGGATATATACAACTCCCTACCTACATTATACAGTACAAATTCAAAACTAGTCAAGACAACAGGTATGAGGCCAAACTTCCTCTCCACTGAATCTAATTCCTTCTGTGTCACACCTACTTGAACTCTTGCACTTTTCAATTCTTGACCACCCAACTTAGAAAAGTGAAGCTCCAAGAACAAAAGTGCATCAATTATGATGAATACAACTAACACGATTACATATTCTTTCCAATGTGTAAACAATGTATCAATATCATTTTTGGTTATGAATACCAAAAATCCGAAAAGATATATGAGGTACCAACTTCTTCTTATTAGGCTTTTACTATCCTCACTGTTTCGCCCAGTTCTTGAATGGTAGACATATAGACAAAGTAAAGCAAAGATAATCCAAACTCCTATAGCTAGTAACACATTCAACCTATCTCACTCCTTTATACCTATCCAATCCAACTTGTAGAACAAACCTTTACTGTATTCATAATATCATAGTTAGAAATATCTGTATTTACAATGACCTCTTTGATTTAGGGTACCTGAGTGAAAAACAATCATGATTGTATAAGCTTTCACGATAGTTTCTGACAGGTACCTGAAACCATTTTTTGTACAGTCATCGTTACGAAAACACCAGCTTCCTTTCACGTACATATAAATAGAAGAGGTCGTTATACAACGAAATCTGTGAAATTAGACTACCTTTTTACGCTCATTATTTATATCCTTAAAAAATTTCTCATTGTATTTGAGTTGAATAGATACATTTCAGTTTGAGAGGAGATGAGGTTTATGAAAAGCATTAGCGAAATCGAGGAGATCATTCTTAAATTAGATCATCACATTGCAGATGACTTCGAGGCGCAAGACTTAGATTTCAAACAATGGAATACGAGATCTCGAGAAGAGAATGTTCAAAAAATGATTAGATATACGATTTGCATGGCAAATGGTGGCGGGGGAAGCGTTGTTTTTGGTGTAGCAGATAATATACAAGGGATTGACAATGTGTTATTAGGGATTCCGTTTGATATCGATATACATGAATTACAAAAAAGGATAGCTGAAAATACAGTTCCTTCACTTACGCCTACATTTGATGAACTCTTTTATAAGGATCATTCCATAAGGCTATTAATAATGAACGTTTCCCCAGGAATCGGGCCTTATACGACGGCAGACGGGACCGCAGTTATTCGAACAGGAAAAGAGTGTCTACCCTACAAAATTATTAAAGTAGATGAATAATTCAGGAAAATCACCAGATTAAAAGTGCCTGTGCAAGGTGCAACCTAAACATAACTCAGAATAGCGCTCCATTTACGGCAATATGCTCTGAATTCGTTTGACGTGTTTCATTATTTAGATTTATGGTTACCAATGGGGATAGCATGGGTGTACAGAGGTAATCATTCAATATCAGCCGGTATCATTTAAGGCTAAGGGGAAATAATTCCTAGTAATGTTTATGATATTAGAGATGTGTATGATTATGTGTATTGTGATGGTGTTAATTATTATCGAAAAGAAGATGGCAGTATTATCTCTCCAGTCATGAATGCTGAATTTGCAGCTATTTTTGAAATAGGTGGCATAATGGCTGAGCGTTCAATTGGTTATTAGGGACAAGACTACAAAATTAATTTACGCTCATTATTCCTAACTATTAGTATTGATAACAATTATGGCTATTTTATATTTCACGATGGTTTCTCGCACAGATACGCAAAACTAATAAAAAAACTGCCTCGGAAATATTTCCGAGGCAGCTGTTTTATTAATTTAATCAGTTATTGTTTTCCATTCATTTGTTGTTGGGCTTGGCGAACTAATCGCTTTGTAATTTCTCCGCCGACGGATCCGTTGGCACGCGATGTCGCATCTGGTCCTAATTGAACGCCGAACTCTGAAGCAATTTCGTTTTTCATTTGATCAATTGACTGTTTTACACCTGGAACTAGAAGTTGATTCGAGTTACTGTTGTTGTTTGGCATGATTGACACCTCCTTGTGAAATATAGAATGCACAAATACGAATAAATCATACAGCACTTTTTAATGGTAAATAATTCAAGTTAGTAATAAAAATAAATGTAATTGCACTAATCATGAAATCACAGATAAATATCATACTAAAGGAGTTACTGTTACTAAATGTAAGTAAACAGGCCAGTGTCACCAAGTAATAGGTAGTTCTCTTGATTTGAGGTGTTTTACTATTCATATATTAAATCACAGTATGTGCGCCAAATACGCTCTCCACTAATTTACGTCTTCTATTAGCTACTACGCCGGTTAAACGACTAACCTCTTCCTGAAGAGGTTCAATTTCAGCCAATTCTTGTTGAATAATATTCAAGGTACCTGTATGACAAATATTCATGATTGTTTACACTTTCACGATAGTTTCTCGCACAGCATATCTTGAATAGGTTCTCATAACACTTCATCAACACATAATTCTACTCATTAGTGGAAGACTATGTTTATGTGGAGGTGTATAAATGGGGAAAAAAACTTCTGGAGGCAAGGGTGAAAAAGTAAATCTAACTTGGTGGCAATTATCTCTAATTGGGATTGGCAGCATTATTGGCACAGGTTTTTTCCTAGCATCAGGTATTGCGATTCAAATGACAGGTCCTTCAGTCGTCTTGGCTTTTATCATAGCTGGAAGTGCTACATATATCGTTTTTGAAGCACTAGCAAAAATGTCCTCAAAAGATCCGCAGAAAGGATCTTTTCGTACCTATGCCAAAAAAGCATATGGGCGTTGGGCTGGTTTTAGTAGTGGTTGGGTCTACTGGAGTTCAGGAATGTTAATC
>NZ_JAHNZW010000025.1:0-33409 GCF_026931025.1 Sporosarcina sp. G11-34
CACCTTATTAACTTGGAAAGAATTCGATGAAAATTTAAAGGATTTTTACCCTTTTGAATAATAGTAAAGAGCACTTCATCAGTTGGATGGCCATAATAAATTGTTAGATTGTGAAGTATTGTACTTAAGCTAACGGGTGCTTTAGTTCGACAATCGGCTGCCTTTACAGGGCAGCTTTTTCTTATTAAGTAATGAAGTTAACTACTTCCGTGAATTATCGTTATGTTAACTAGATTTGTATAGGGTATTCATAAAAAAAGAAAATTAAACAATGTCTTGCACTATGAAAAGGTATAACTTCGAGGTTATAATGAACATCAAAGAAAGATATGAAATAATCTTGTTAACTATTAGGAGGGATTTAAATGACATTAATTTCAGATATTTTTGAATACAATAAACAATTTGTTGAAAATAAAGAATATGAAAAATACGAAACGACTAAATTTCCTAATAAAAAAGTGGTTATTCTTACATGTATGGATACTCGCCTTGTTGAATTATTGCCTCAAGCGATGAACCTTAAAAATGGTGACGTAAAGCTTATCAAAAATGCAGGAGCAATCGTTTCACACCCATTTGGGAGTGTGATGCGAAGTATATTAGTTGCAATTTATGAGCTTGGAGCAAAAGAAGTCGCCATCGTTGGACATCACGGTTGTGGGATGAAAGGGTTAGAACCTAATTCTTTCTTAGAAAAATATGGACAGGCCGGATTAGATGAAACAATCATAGCAACTTTAATTAATGCAGGTATTGATATCAAAAGTTGGTTAACAGGATTTCAATCGGTTGAAGAAAGTGTCGAACAAAGCGTTAAGATGGTCAAAAATCATCCAATGTTCCCTAAAAGTATTAGTGTCCATGGACTTGTCATCTGCCCGGAAACAGGTAAGTTGGATATAGTAGTAGACGGATATAAGAGTTAATTGGTTGAATAAAATCTTTCTTATATCCTTGTTATTTGGCTTATACTACGGACAAAAACAAAACGGTTATGAAGTTTAATAATAATATGTTCAATTAACTTCCAAGAACAGGCGTTATGTTAACCTATTGTGTATGGACTATACACAATTTTTCAGCGATCAAATTCCTTGTTCAACTAACGCAGCAGGTTTGTTCAATTAGAACCTAAGTAGGTTTTGATCCCATCTCATAGTTCTTGTCCTTCTCCAGTCCCCCCTTCTTTGAGTCTTTGTGACTGTTGTGTTTCTCCACTTCAGTCCGTCTTACAACAACTTGTTGGGGAGTCTGTAATTCTTGCCACTATTGCAGACCCACCAGATATGCAGCCTCTCATTTTTTTATTTACTATTACTAAAGTGAATGACTTTTTAGTTACCGTTACAGATGGGGCGGCAACCTATGTGGTAAATATTTCTGATATTATAGGGGTAGGGTTTATACCACCAGGACCTACTATCAACTTGTTGCCACCTGTTAATTCTGGGTGCGAATGTGATTGTCGTGAACGACCAATTAGACAATTGCTAGGTACACTTATCGGTTCTACAGTGAATATTTTAGTAAGTAATGGTTCTACTGCACCAGGTTTTAACGTGGAACAAACAGGTCTTGGCATAGTGTTAGGTACTTTATTGCTACATTCTAGTGACCCTAATTCAATCACTAGATTTGCAATTTCAACATGCAAAATTACGGCTGTACAGACTAATTGAAGAAGGGGTGATGTTAAAAACAAATATTTAGTGAGTAAGTAGTAAGGAATTTCTTGTTCAACTAACGGGGGCTATAGCTGAACAAGGGTAAGGTTTCTAGATAATCTTATTCCAAAATTAGATGTCGAATTAGATAATGTTATTAAACCACACAAAACACGATTCATTCAGCTATTGAATGAAACGTGTTATTTTTATTATCTTTTTACGAAAGGAGGAATTCGCAAAGTGTTTTTCAAAACTAAAATTTGTAGAAATAAGCTGTATATCTTCCCGGAAGTAAAAGACCATGTAGCTAATCAAAACCCAACCGAATTAATCGAGTTGGGTTTTCTTGTACTTGAAATATCGCTTCTATTATTGAGAAGGATGAATACTTGAAACTACAAAAAGGATATGCAGTTTTGGATGAAGCGTATTTCGCACAATGTTAATTCGTTACCTGAATTATTGTGGGCTGAAGGTGAACAAGCCAATCAGCTGATAATTAGAAGACAGAACAAAGAGCACTTAGAATTACTCAGATTCAAAATTTCAAAAATCATACAGACATTGTTCAGCTTTGAAGAAAATGACCGCGCACGATTCAAAATGGGACAGATTCATGGGTATTTTGGGAAATGGGATTGAGTAAAGAGATAATAATGAAAGGAGTTGTGGCAGATCGGAATGCCAATAGTATGGCAAGGGAGCGACTTTTTTACACATATGCTTGCTGTTGGTCCTACACGTTGCGGCAATGGTTGCCAAAACGTGCAAGGAAATGGATATACCTTGTACGCACGTTGATCCTGAAAAAATGAATTCCGCTAGATTTAATCCAATGGAAGGTGACACGGAAACAATATGGACATTATCGATGTGATGAATACGCTACGTGATCAAAACGTCTTACAGCAGAAAGTATCCGAACTGAAACATCGTGATGGTATGACAGATTTGGTTCACTTCTTTGAATCAGAATTACTCGGTAGTATGCGGCGGAAATATCAGCAGTTTGCCATCGGTTTGAGAGCGCAACCCGAAAATATTGTCAGTAACGAGGCCTTACGAACGATCATGACAGGAAAGAGTGATGTGAACATTGACGAGCATTTAGCAACGGGCGGTGTCCTAGCGGTTAATACCGCACTTGGTAAACTACGGAAAGCAGGTGATGCATTCGGACAATTTATGATCATGCATTTACAGAATGGAACATTTAGGGGGCAGGAACAGAAGATACACGTATTCCCCATTTTTTAATTGTCGATGAATACAGTCGCTAGTCACCCGACCTTTAAAGGAAGAGAAGAGCATTGTTAAACCGAATTCAAATCATAAGAATAAGGAAACGAGTAACGTTGTAAAGTCCAACGATGGATTTCGGGATTAGGTTTCAAGAATATTAACAGTTGTTAGAAAGGTTTGTTACAATAAGAATAATGATGAATGTTAACGTGATTATAGAAAGTATATATAGTAAACCAATGAAATTACAAAGCTTGTTTCTTTGGGGAAATAAGTGTGATGAAAATCGTTTATATTTTCAAATGCTTGTGAGAGAGGGGATGCGATATATGGTTATCAAGTATAACGAATACGGTAATAAAGAAGGTCCTCTTTTAGTGTTTTTACATGGAGGTGGCGTAGGCGGTTGGATGTGGGATAAGCAAGTTGCTTATTTTACGGATTATCATTGCTTGATTCCGACACTTCAAGGGCATGGGATCCGAAGTGAAGAATCTAGTTTTTCTATAACGGAAAATGCACAGGAAGTTATAGGGTTAATTAACAGGAAAAAGAATGGATTGAAGGTAAACGTAGTAGGGTTTTCCATCGGTGCTCAAATTGCACTTGAAATGATTAATTTAGTTCCGAATCTTTTTCATTCGATAATCATTAATAGTGCACTAGTTATACCGATGAAGATTACCAATACGTTTATTGCTCCGTCAATCAAATTGAGTGCTTCACTAATTAAAAATAGAACGTTTTCGAAAATACAAGCGAAACAATTATATATCGATGACCAAAATTTTGAAAGGTATTATCAAGACAGCATCAAAATGAAATCTAGTACATTAATTGAAATGCTAAAAGAGAACTTGACGTACAGATTACCGGAAAGGCACAATGAAACTACCGCACGAATATTAGTGACTGTAGGTGAAAAAGAGAAAGGTGTTATGAGAAAATCGGCAGTTAAGATTGCAAAGCGCTATTCAACATCTTCCCTGGTAGTTATACCGAAAGTAGGGCATGGCTTTTCATTCGACCAACCAGAACTGTTCAATCAACTATTAGAAGAGTGGTTAACGAATCAGCCGCTAACAAATATTCGAATATAAAATAGAAAGTATTCCAAACACTGTTCAAATCCCAGCAGTGTTATTTTTATTGTGAATTTTATTCGTAATGGATAGGCCAATCAAAATGGAAAATGAAACGGGTATTAATTTCAAACAAAAATATACTAATGAAATGAAGAGAATTGAAAATGACTGAAAACAACATGCAAGTTCTAATCGAAGGTTTTGACCCATGGAAAGTACAAGTGGACAGCGAATTTAATAAGGACTGGAAAAAAGTTTACGGTGCGTACCAAAATAATTCAATATTACAGGCTCCGATAACTGGAATTGAAACGCTACTTGATAAGCCTTGTGCTGTTGTAACTCTTAGTAACATACGTGGTTTTATTCCGTTGGATGGTCCGTGTGTTGGAAACTGATGCAAAAAAGAACAGATTCGTACTCGTATTACGCGTGTATTGTAAAAATACTGAGGGATTGCGTCTATAATGACGTGATCCCTTATCAATTGATTTCAGCCAATGAATAAAAGATTGTTTACCACTTCACACTTTTTGGATGAACAAAGATAAGGTGTCAAAATTTATAGAAAGAATAATGTTGTAATTATTATACGAGTTTGATTGATTATCAATAAGATCAATCTTACTCAAATGGGCCATTTTCTTTAAAGCATTAAAAACTGAATGAAACTTATACAGCATTCATCCGTATATAAAATAAGAGGTAAAAATATGACGGGAGGATGAATTTTTATGTTATGGATTAAAACACAAGATAAGCACAGGTTGATAAATGTGTCAGGAGTTATTGTAAGAGGAAAAAAGGTTGTCGGTATTATCGGTAGTGGAATTTTAGATGGTTTGGATAATAATGTTTTGGGAAAGTACGAAACAAATGATAGAGCACTAGAACTTCTTAATGAAATACTTACTAAAATTCAAGAAAGCACTGGTGTTTCTGTAACATTTGTTATGCCCGAAAAGTAAGTATCAATTTACTCAAGAAATGGGCGTTGCAGTGGAATAAATTAGTTCTTGGAAATTGGGCCATTTTCTAAAGTGAAAAGTTAAACAAGTTGAAGGTGATGACAAAATGAGTGAATTGCTTTTAGTTTCAATTTCAGTAATTGCATTTTTAACGTATAAATTTATTAAAATTCTTAAGAACCCGGATACGCCAAATGGAAATAGGAGAATTGCTTGGTCGTTATATGGTTTTTCTATAATAACCTTAGTGATAGTAAATATCTTTTTTTCCTGATCGTTCTTATCAGATTAAAAGGGTGCAATTTTAGTATAAGCGATTGCGTCCACATCGATCAAACGGGCCAGTTTGAATAACTTAAGAGGTGTGAAATGATATATTTGGAAACTATGAGATTGCAATTACGGGATTGGAAAGAAACAGAATTAGATCCATTTCGGAGACTAAATGCAGACGAAAAGGTTATGACATATTTTCCTGGAATCTTATCATCTGAAGAAACAACTGCTTTTTATAAATCAATTATATCTGAAATTAAAGAATGTGGATTTGGACTATGTGCCGTGGAAGAAAAACAAATAAGGAGTTTATCGGGTTCATAGGATTTCATAGGGCAACATTTAAGGTTGATTTTATACCGTGCATAGAAATCGGATGGCTACTTAAAAAAAGCTTGGGGAAAAGGATATGTAGCAGAGGGAGCCGCGGCCTGTTTAGAATATGGATTCACCGAATTAAATTTTAATGATGTTTATAGTTTTACGGCTGATATCAATCAACCTTCAAAAAACTTGATGAGAAAAATCGGTATGGATTTTATTGAAAACTTTGATCATCCGAAAGTTAAAGAAGATAGTTCATTAAAAAAACATGTTCTATTTCATATAAATCAAAAGGAAATCAGTTAAAGGGTCTTAAGATTTCGCAAGTTTCTTTGTTTTAAGCAAACCTGGCGCGATTGTAGATGATCATAAGCCTAATTCCTCGCCAAGATGCGGTGGGCTTAGGCTTTTTTATCTTTCAAAACTTTTAACGCTTTAAATATGCAAATTCTTGGCGTTATCCCATTGGTAAACTCATTGGCAATGAGTGATACATTCTTATGGCCGAAATCAATGAATCTGATTTAAGGAGGAGAAATCCATGTCAACTAGTCCATTTTTTTAGCGCATGAATGGAGTTTGCATTGGACACGAATAGCATCAAACATAAAAGGTTCAAGATTATGTCAATGGAGAATCACCAAGAGAACGAAGAGCATTAGAGGCGCTTGCAGCGGTGGCGATAATCGGGGGAGCACAGCTCTTTCGGTTGTTTTCATTGGATAAGAAACGATTAAAACGAATGGTTGCGGAAAATAAGATTGTAAGGCATGAATTGAAAAGGAATAAGCAGGCCATTCCGATTTTTACGCTAGGAATAAATGGTGCGGTCATTGCAAGGCTGAAAGGTAGTTATGAAAGTAATTACTGGGTTGAATATAAAACAGAGGATGTTTTGAAACGTCATCTATTCATTCAATTTTTTCAACATTTTCCTGAATCAAAGGTTTTGCCGACACAAGAACCGTTCAGTGGGGCGATTCAGTTCCAGGGTAAGCGAATCTATGTATATGTGGTACGAGGAGATGTAAATGATTTGCTTATGTATTTGAAATGGAATAGAAAACACTTTAACAAGCGTCTTATCATTATTGCCGAATCAATTAGACATTTACAACCGCTAAAGGTAATTGTTGCAACGCTTAAATTAAGGGTAGCCCTAGATGTGGATTTACGGGATGACATTAAAGACCTTCAAAAGCCCTTTTACTTCTTGGATGAATTTGGTGTGTTTATTAGTGAAGTAGGTAAATCAGAAGAGTACGGGTTAAGGTTGTGATATAGTATTCTAAATACTTTGGAACTGGTGTAAGGTGGGAGAATTCCATGGAACTGTTATCAATCTATTATAAAAAATATAAAAGTACTGTTGGGGC
Source organism: Sporosarcina sp. G11-34 (assembly GCF_026931025.1). Classification (NCBI taxonomy): domain Bacteria; kingdom Bacillati; phylum Bacillota; class Bacilli; order Caryophanales; family Caryophanaceae; genus Sporosarcina; species Sporosarcina sp. G11-34. The sequence continues at coordinate 6,942 of NZ_JAHNZW010000025.1, forward strand.
ATCTGATTATGTAAAATGGGCACAGCATATGCTGGATATGGATTGCCATGAAATCGCTAAGCTTGCAAGTATGACAGAGCCGTTGAATCTATTTGAAGTAGAGAGCATGTTTGAACGCTCTATGAAAGCGACGGGACAAGAAGAACCGCGGGAAGTGGATTGTGTAGCTTATCATTTAAAAGGGCTACATGCGAAATTACTTGTGCCGAATGTCGAAGCGATTTCTATTGTGAAAGAGTTGTATCATTGTGTGATTACCGAAGATTTATTTGAAGAACAAATGCGTTGGCACGAAGCGAGAGAGCCGGTTGATTATTTTGAGTACGATGTGACCTGTAACATGACAATTGAGGAGCTAAGTGAAGAAATTATTACACATGCGCGCAAATTATGGCGTTCGAAAAGAACTGAAGTCTAATTTACAGAGTTTATTGGTCAAAAAGTAATCGACATCTATAAGACCAATAACTATATTATACAATGTCTTTTCTTATACTAATGAAGAAAAAGAATTTAATAAGCAGTGAAGACACTTAATAAATTAGGACAGATTTTTATTGTTATAAGGTTGCTTTAAGAAACGGAGGTGAATTATAGTGGGATTGTTTTTTGAAAAGGCTAGTAATCAAAGCAAGACTCAAAAAGTAGTTTTGACTGCATTTATGGCTTTAGTATTGTTAGATATGATAAATAATCTTTTGTTTCATCATTCCTGGTTTAGTGTAATTGCCGTTTGTTTATATATCGTATTTATAATAACTTTTATAAGAGAAATTAAAAAGGGGAAAAACAAAAAAAATAAATGACATTAAAGAACTTGCTAGAATCGGGCGCATTAGCTTAAGAAAGTATTACAAAGATTGAAGTGATTATTATTAAAAAGGGAAGCATTGGAATGGTATTAATTACAACACTATTTGTTGTAATTGCTGGATTGTCAGTATTAGTCGGCGGTTTGATAGGTAATAAACTTTTTCCGAATAATGCTGCTCAATAATTGGGTGCGAATACAGAATTAGGATTGTGCATTATTCTATTGAAAGAAAGGAGGGATAGTGATGCGAGGAGTTTCCTTTGAAATTCCAAATAAATACGGTAAACAGTTATTCGATATTCTAAAAGAAGTTGACGTATCAAGATGGGATTGGCAGATTGGCGGTGGTGAAGCATATATCATTGAAAATGGTACGCTCGGTAAAGACCTATTTGGCACAATAACTAGTTTAACTGGTAAGGAGCTTTTTAAACTAATTTCTGAAAACGAATATTACTTAATTTTTGCTGATTTAAAAGCATATATGAATGTTGAATCTGAATTAAAAGTTGAGACTTATGAAGACTTTTTAGAAAGTGATTGTCAGTTTGTTCTCCTTCTCTTGGATTCATCGTATGTAACAATCTACTCGAAAAGCAAATTCACTATCCAAAGTTTTTACGATCAAGCAGTAGCTGCCAAGTACGAGAAAGTTGAATATATTACAGATGATAATGATGAACGTACAACATTAATAGCTTTTTAAATACAAGGTTAGCTTTAGTGTAAATTAAAATCTTTATTAGGTTAAAGGGTGCAATGTGGAAAAATTAACTTTTTTATAACTGGAAAGAGATTGATAAAGGAGTGATGAAATGAAGAAAGTATTTGAAGCTATATATGACGACCATCGAATACAAGTTGAGAATAGATGGTTTGCCGGCGAGAAGTTGTATGTAGATGGTGAATTGCAGGATGAAAATTTAGGCTTGGCATTTAGAGGGACGTTAAATGGGAAGTTAAGAAATAATAACAATGAAACTAAAAGTATAAAAGTGACTATCGGCGGTTCTTTTAGTATCCACTGTAAAATCTTTATTGATAATGTATTAATTTCTTCGTATCAAGTTAAAACAAGTAGATAAATATATCCCAAAGAATTGGTTATAAGTGATGTTGAAATAATACAACGACTATCCTTAAACGGGTGCGATTCTGGTATAAAGGATCTTCTCCCATGCAGTCAAAGGGCCGGATTGCGGAACAAAGCCGGGAGGGAATTAGTTTTATGAGATTTATTATCATTATGTTTATTGTTATGATTGTGGGAGGAACAATAGGGTCGTATGTAGATGATAAATTACTTCGCTCAATTCTACTCGGATTATTAGTTTTCCTTGCCCTTTCTATATATTTTAACAAACGAAAATAAAAAAACCTCCTCAATCGGGTGCAATAGCGGCATAAGCATTGTGCCTGGATCGGGTCAATTTAGTTGAAGAAAAAAGGTGATTATAATCTTTTTCTCATCAAAAAGGGATAGTTTATATTCGATAGCTGTTTGGGGCACAATCGTGATTCTTTTTTTAAGTATCATTCTTAACCTTTCATTAACTTTATTTAATCTCTTTTGGGGATTACTTGGTTTAATAGCTATTGGATTCTTAATTTGGATATGGTTTGGCACAGGTTATCGAATTGAAAATGAGACCATTAAAATGGAGGGTCAAAATACAAGATATCAATAGCATTAGTAAAAGAAGAAGTTTATTGGCAACACCATCTTTATCAATTAATAGGTTGGTATTGCATTATGGTAAATATGGTGAGATGTTGCTGTCACCTAAGGATGAGTCGGAATTCATTGAACTATTGTTAACTAAAAATCCTCAAATAAAGTTGAATGAAAAAGTATCTGATGCTTAAGCATTCGGGTGCAGTTGTTGTATAAGGACTATGCTACAATTGGACCATTTAACGGATTAAGTTATGTGAATATTGGATCTGATTAAAAGGGAAATGAAAGGAAGGGTTATAATATGGGCTTATTTTTGGAAATTGCACGTGCTGTAATGCCTCTTGTAATAGTGGGTGGGATTGCAGTATTTGTAATTCTAAGAATGAAACATAAATATAACAAAGGTACCCTTGGTAAGAAAAAATCGAAAGATGCTCAAAATTTATTAGATAGTTTAATACCATTTGGAATGCTGATTGGTTTTGCTATTGCTGGGCTTTTAAGCACATTTTCTTCATTTCCCTTATTATCTGCAATTACTTGGGGACCCGGAATAGGTATGTTATTTGGATATTTTGCTTATGAATTTTATAGCAAAAAAGAAGAAAGTCATTCATAATAACTATTTTCCAGAAAAGTGCACTAGTTGCTGAAGAAGCATTTTTGTGCCTCTATCGGGTCCTGTTTAATGAATAAGGACCGGACTACAATCTGGGCCAAAGACTTGAGGAATGGTTGTATTTCGATAAATTTAAATGGCAGATTATGATGAAGGCGTTATTAATGAGCAATATAAAAAGCGAAAAAGACCATCTTCATTGGCTCGTTAAATTCCTCGATAGTGCATCCTAGGGAGGTTTACAAGGAAGCTGTGAAACATAGTGCGGCCTCGATAATTTGTCTTCATAACCATCCCAGCGGTACGGATCCTTCACCTGAGGACTTAGATGTTACGAAGAGACTGGTTAAGGCTGGCAGTGTGATGGGGGTGGAACTTTTGGATCATGTGATTATCGGAGATCATCAGTTTATATCACTTAAAGAAAAGGGCTATATGTAAAAGTATTGATGAAGGGCGTATTAATTTACCCCCTTTTTTTATGAAAAAACACCTCCGATAAATGCACTTTGAACAAGTGTAACATTTACGTAGGTGTTTTATATTGTCTCAGTAATTTAGGCTAGTCCAAGTCCGGGAAATCTCAGCCGCGTTTTGTGATTATAGATGTCTGAAAAAAGTTAGTGCACCACTTTTTATTCAAATCATTGTGAACTCAAAACCAACGCTTTACTTTCACGCTCAAATATACCTGTCAAATGTTCAAGCACCGTCAAGTAAACGAGCCCGTTACCTTCAATTTTTTGTGAGAAACCTAGTGGAGCGGTCCTTTTTATTAGTTGGGCATAAAGCTCTGGCTCTGAAAGTTCTCGACCGAAACTGTTGTTGACCAACACTTTTATGAGGGCAAGAGCTCCAGAGACATGGGGGGCAGCCATTGAAGTTCCGCTTAATGTTGCAAATTTCCCGTTTAAATACGTAGAGAGGATCTCTTCGCCCGGAGCAACTAGATCGATTTCATTATGAGAGTTGGTAAAATCGGAAGGGCTCCGTTCAAGATTTATAGCACCTACACTAATGACTTCGTTATAACGGCCTGGAAAGGCGAATTCATCGGTTGAATCGTCGCCGTCACCTTCATTTCCGGCTGCACAAACTACGAGTATATTATTAGTGACCGCTTTTTTTATTGCTTCATGAAGTTCAGGCAAATCAGTTGGACCGCCCAGCGACATGGAGATAATATCCGCTTTTTGTTCAATGGCATAATTGATACCATTAATAATCCACTCATATTGCCCCGAGCCTTTTTTATTCAATACCTTTATTATAAGCAGACTTGCTTCAGGAGCTACTCCGACTACGCCCTTATCGTTCTTCTGTGCAGCAATCGTTCCAGCAACGTGAGTGCCATGACCATTGTAATCGAGGAAAATATCGGGATTGCTTCCATCATCGTCCGTAAAGTTCCGACCGCCTATAATCTGTTCTTGTAAATCGGGGTGTGTACTATCGCATCCTGTATCCAGGATAGCAACCGTAATACCTTTTCCTTTTGTTTCCTTCCAAATTGCGGGTGCTTGAATTAATTCCACACCTGGTGGAACTTCATTGGCCTCTGTCATTTGAATAATCACTTCGAATGGAATTACATGAGCAAAATTGTCCACTTTATCCCTCCTCATTGGATTATCGGAAATTAAATTAAAAAGAAATTTTTCAACATTTAGTCACTGTTATAGGGGAATTACTAAAATAGTTGTTTATATTAGTAGTGCTTGCTACATACTATAACTGAACACTACTAATATATTGAATCGAAGTAAATCTTATATACGCAAGCTTCCTCTTGAATCAATGACCAAGTATAAAGAAGTCTAGATAGACTAATGCATCTGGCAAAATATATTGCACTTCCGACGGCAATTCATCATAATATAAAAGACGAGACATAGAATAAAAGAGGACTGGGCGTTTAAACACTCAGCCCTACACTAGTAAATTGTAAGACACAAGCATGACCGATCTTAAGCATCGTACAACGGTGTAAATGGTTGGGAAAAAAAGCATTTGGCCGAGAAGAAAGAAGTAATTGTCCACACTTCTGCCGATGGGGGGGCGGTTACTCCTTTCGTGATAAAAAAAAGATAACTGACAACGACACCGACATAAAAGCAATCCATCCACCAGATAGTGTAAGGAGTAAGCTTAGTGTTTCGTATGTTGTCATTGGTTTTCACCTCCTTTCAATTGGAAGTGCTCAACAAGCAATCATGCATTCTCCGTAAATGAACTAAAATCTAGATGCATTTTCTGTAGGGGGAAAAGTTATATAGTTAGCCCTACTATTATGTATATGTACAATTAGTATGTATATGTTTAAACTTTACAGAAAATTCAGTTAAATTTCTAGGGACCAGCCTTCCTACTCTGTGAAGGAAAGATTTATCTCGTTTTTTGATTGCGTCCTAAATTTCAGTTATATCATTTGAGCGACATCAAGATAACCTCCACTTTATATTCAATACCTTTACAATAATTAAACTTGCTTCAGGAGCTACTCCGATTACGCCCTTATCGTTCTGCTGTGTAGCAATGGTTGCGGAAAGGTGGATTCTATATCCATTATAAACCAAGGATAATTTTAGGTTACCCCTATGCAAATTATACCATGGTCTGACTATTCAGTCTAATCAATAATGAATAGATTGAATAATTGATTCGGAAGCCTTATTAAAGAGGAATTCTCTTTAGCACATAATCACTAGTGTGGCTGAGATAATAAAATAAATTTTTCTATTAGTAGTACATGTTACATATCATGAGTGAATGGTGCTTAACTATTGAGTCGTAGCAAGTCCTAAATACGCATGCTACTGAAAAAGAATTGAGTCAAGTTTAATCTCTAATCAATGTCTAAGTATGAAGATATCTAGGTCGACAAATGTATGTAGGAGTGAGTTATTGCGCTCCTGCTGGTAATTCATCATAAATATATAAACGAGACATACAATAAAAAATCAGTAAGTGTTTGAACATTCAGTCCTGAAATGGTAGACTATGAGATGTAATAATGGTCGATATTGCATATCGTCCGACTGTGTAAATAGTTGGATAGAAAATGCATTTGGCCGGGAAGAAAAAAGTAATTGTCCACACGTCTGCCGATGGGGGGGCGGTTACTTCTTTCTTGTTAAGAAAAAGATGGCTGACAACGACGCCGTCATTAAAGCAATTCATTAACCAGATTGTTAAATGAATAAGCTTAGTATTTCGTATGTTGTCATTGGTTTTCACCTCGCTTCATTTGAAAGTGCTTAACTGCCTTTCATATCTTCTTCGCAAATAAACCGAAATCAAGATAAATTTTTTAATAAGCTGAAAAATTTTAGAAGACCAGTTTTCACAAATTATTAAATGAAGATCCAGCTCATATAGGGAAGCAAAATGAAAAACGTTTTGGACAGAAAAGTGTCCGAACGTTTTTTAAAATTTCTTAAACCAATAACCTTAAATGGATTAACCCCCTTTATCACCCATAAGGACCAGATAAAAGCAATGAAAACAGGTTTCGCATGGCTAAAGTCATATATTGGATTATTATTGGTTTAAAAATATCTTGAAATACACTGAAAAAGCGACTTTTAAAAAGGTGTCGGAAATGTTATAGTAATCACAACTATTAGAACTAGAATAAATTAGACATATGAATACGTGTATAAATTTAGCGTAGACGCCTTACTAGGGGTATCCGAAGCAGATTCAAAGTAAATCTTCACTTCAACTTATATAGCTCGATTTAATAATTTAGGGGGGGAAACATGTCTATTAAACGACTGGATAAGTTTCAAAGTCTTAATATGGATCTTGTAGATTTGCAACGACAACAAGCATTAAAGCGTTACATCGCGCGTTCTAGTGAACGTGAACGAATTGCTAGTGAACTGCAAACGAAAAATCCTTTGGAAGTAGATACTCCTGAGCGAGTTGCACTTCGTAAAGCCATTATTGATCCACGTGATGGACTTGCAATTGAGCGTATTATTGGACAAGATGATCTATTTCCTATTTCTTATCTTGAAGCAGGTCGACGAGCAGCCAATCCAGTTTGTAGAATCGAAATCCGCGATAGTACAGGCAGAGTTCTTGGACATGCTACAGGATTTCTTGTTTCAACTTCTTTATTACTTACAAATAATCATGTTTTGGAGAACTACGATACGGCTCAGTTCAGTGTCGCACAATTCAACTATGAAGTTGGTCTTGACTTAAAGGAACGTCCGATGAAAACCTTCCGTTTAACACCCAAGCGTTTATTTATTACGGATCAGAAGCTTGATTTCACATTAGTGGCGATAGAGGAAGTGTCTGCTGATGGTACAAACGTAAGTGATTTTGGGTTCTTGCCTCTCATCTCGCAAACGGGCAAAGGGTTGGTTGGTGAATGTGTATCAATTATTCAACATCCTTCAGGGGCACCTAAAGCTGTAGCGATTAGAGAGAATCAAATTATGGATGTATTTGACGATTATATTCACTACTCAACAGATACCATGCCCGGATCCTCCGGTTCACCTGTCTATAATGACGAATGGATCGTAATCTCCCTCCACCATGCAGGCGTTCCAAATCCAAAGAACCGGGCTGAATTCATAGCCAATGAAGGCATTCGCATAAGCAGTATTATCCAGTTTGTCGTGGAGCAAGGCGCCAACTTCAGTGATGATCAAAAAATGTTAATGAATGACATTGTAAAGGATTGGGAAGTCCCCGATCATACTCCTGAAGAGATGGTAGTTGAGGAGTTAAGCGATTCATGGTATGAAGGTTCGGCCGGTTATGACGCTCAATTTCTTGGTGATGATTTTGAAGTTCCTCTTCCGATATTCCGGTCTGATCTTGAACAAGATATTGCCCAGTTAAAAGACGGAAGCAGTGCGCTTCATTATACGCATTTTTCAATTGTCATGAGCAAGTCACGCCGGTTAGCCTATTATACGGTGGTGAATATTGACGGCAATCAATTGATGAAGATTGGCCGTAATGACAAATGGTATCTCGATTCCCGCATCAAAGTAGAGCACCAGTGCGGTCCTGAATTATATAAAAATAATTCGCTTGATAGGGGACATCTTGTCCGTCGGCGGGATCCTGTTTGGGGAGATTCAGCGGAAAAGGCGAATGAGGATACGTTCCATTTTACAAATTGTGCTCCCCAGCACAGTAAGCTGAATCAAAAAAGCTGGCTGGATCTGGAGAATTATATTTTAGATAATGCCGAAAACTCGAATCTTAAAGTGACAGTGTTTACTGGCCCAGTTTTTCGGATAGATGACATTATTTACAGAGGAGTTCAGATACCGGCAGAGTTTTGGAAAATAGCTGTCATTGTTAAAAAAGATGGGAATCTATCTGCAACTGCTTATTTGCAGACTCAAAAAAAACTTATTGAGGATTTGGAATTTGCTTACGGTGAATATAAAACATATCAAGTACCAATTTCAAAAATTGAAGCATTTACAGGTCTGAATTTTGAAGACTTACGTAATTTCGACCCAATTAATCAATTAGAATCGACAATTGGATATGTCGTTAATGCATCTGGTGATATCAAACTCTGAAGTTTGAACATGCTAAGCGTTAAAATTTATCCATTGTTCCTCAAGTAGTAGCGACCCTGTCACTGAGACTAATTAAATTCGGACAATAATTTTGTGTGAGAACTTGATGGAGATACAGAGAGTAATATACCGATAAGAGAAATCATTTTTAATTCGAGAAAATATTCAAAAATTAAAAAAGCATTCGCTATATTTTACTTAGCATTACTATGCTATTCTCAGGTTAAACCACATGGTGTTCTCGGGTTTACTTTGGCATTTACAGGTATTATTATTGGTATTATTTATTTTATTAGTAAAATTTATTTTTATAATGAAAAGAAAAAACAAAGATATTATCTTCTTAATAATGTATGCAGCATTACTTTTATGGGGTGTTTATACATTTTATAATCTATGACATCTAACTAACGGACGCTTTAGTCGAGCAACAGGGGGTTCTTAGGGAGCCCTTTTTTCTGCTTAAACTAACGCAGCAGAATACTTGAATGAGCAAAATAGAGTTCAAACCAATAGGGGTCATTATGATTGATGATAAAAAACTGAACCAATTTATATTAGTTGGTGTTATTGAAACGATAACAACAGAAGTTGTTGAAGCCGCAAGAGACAGTTTATTAATCGGAATTAAGTAACTAAAAAGATCTATCTTTTGAATTAAAGATAGATCTTTTTAGATATTATATAATGCAAAATAGCACTTAAAATAAGTGAGAAACAACATCTAAAGTGACAGCAAGCCCTTTCACGTTGTGGAAAAACGTCATATAAAGTTCTGTGATTGTCGAGTTTCAAAAAAAACACCAATATAAAGCTATGGTTTCGTGCGGCCAAAAATCTATTTTCTTAGCGCTTAACTTATTTCACATTAAACGCTGTGCGTGAAAATACTCTGGTAATTCACTAAAACTGTATAAAAATAGAATAAGGGTCTGACAAAGTGGTGAATTATCGACCTTTTTGCGTGTTTACTCAGGTATGTGAATTGTTTACCGTTGTGCCACGCACAGATACCTTAGAATTAATACACCAAACCGCTTTTGCTAGTAGCTAAAAGTGGTTTTTTTAATGGCGAAAATCACCCACCCTATTTTGTATATATAGCAATTTTGTTTAATAAACTTAGATTATCAAGCAAAAGAAAGGATGGAGTATTGAAACGGGGGGGGAGGACTTTTGCCATTATGATTCTAGTTGGAATACTATTTGGTATTCTTGAGACCCTCATTATGAGTTAAAATTGTCAGATACCTGTGTATAAAATCAACAAGCAATTCACAGGCACCTATACATTAGGAGGCAGAATGGTGAAAGCATCAAGGAGAATAGCCATTGTTAATCTCATCTTTTTTATAGTGATGATAGCTATTAATTATTACGCAGGATCAAATGTGGGGATAATAGCAAATGAAAAGTCTGCACTAATTCAGCCAGCAGGATATGCTTTTTCAATTTGGATCCTCATTTTTTTCCTTTTGTTTTTATGGATAGTAAAAGGTTTTTTTGTTCACGGTAAAAAAGTAAGTGTCTACATCGACACTCAAATACTAATACCTATAAACTTTCTATTAAACGGGGCTTGGATACTAGCTTTTACGCAACAAAAGATTCTTTTGTCTACGGTTATAATTCTTCTTTTATTACTCTCAATCATATTAATTTATAGAAAAATAAAACAAAATGTAAACAGGGGTCTCTTTAGTCTTGTCCCATTCTCAATTTATCTAGGATGGGTTTCAATAGCAAGTATTGTAAATGTTTTTACGTACTTTGTTCGCAATGATATCGAAACGTTTCTTGGGATTGGAGAACTAGGCTGGACGGTTATTATGCTCATTTTCGGATGTGCCCTGGCTGTATCGTTTTCACTTATTAATCAGGATGCCTTGTACACTCTTGTGTTTATATGGTCTTATATCGCGATTTACGTTAAGAATCAGGAAGAGATTATAAATTTAGTCACACTCAATTGTATCATTATTATGAGTGTCACCGTTTTATATGTCGTTATTTCAAAAGTTAGCAGAACTAAATAACAACATTGAAAGATTCATGAGAATTCGTTTAAGACGTAAAACATGCAAAGAAAGGCATTAATAGGTACCTATGCAAGTAACAACAGCTTTGAATTACCTTCACTAACATATAATAATTATGTACTTTTTAACTTCAGGCATGCACAGGTACCGATTTTGTAGAGCCAGGTCCTTGTGGTGCCTGGCTTCTTGGATTGTGTATCTTGCCCGAAGCTCAATCAAATGATTGTGTATACAGATAAATTTACATGCGATGGTCGATTTCCTATTCCTTAACCATTTTATAAAAGGTGGTTTACTTTAGACCTGCTTCATCCATAGCATTGACTGCTGTAATTTCTCCAGTTATCGACTTTTGATATGCTTGTATAAATTCATGAGTAATTTCAATTGATGGCCGTCGGAACTTTACGCCATTTGCAAGGGCTAAATCAATTCCTTCGCGCTGCTTTTTACGAATACGTTCACGTTCATCTTCTGCAATCCAGGAAAGAACTTGAAGAATAAGATCGGAAATAAATGTTCCACAAGCGCATTTTACTTATTTGAATAGCAAATGATCGAGATGGAGAAGCTTATTTGAAACACATCTGTAAGTGACGGGAGTAGTGGTGCATGAAGAACAACCATTCAAAATTAGATGAAATTAAAAATGCTTTAAATGCTAAGTTCTATGAGCGCGAAGCCGAGGTAGAAGCAATCCTAATAGCGATATTATCACGACAACATCTACTCATGATTGGTCCTTCAGGTACGGCAAAATCTGCCTTAGCCGTGGAACTTGCAAAAATGATACAAGACACAAAATATTTTCAATGGCTACTGACAAGGTTTAGTACACCTGAGGAGTTATTTGGTCCCTTATCGCTGAAGGACCTGGAACAAGGTTTATACAAGCGGAATACAGCATCAAAAATGCCGGAAGTACATATAGTGTTTTTAGATGAAATTTTCAAGGCGAACAGCGCTATTCTGAACAGCTTATTAAGCATCATTAATGAAAGGGTTTTTTACAATAACGGGTTACCCGTACAAGTTCCCTTGATGTCTGTAATCGGTGCTTCGAATGAATATCCGGAAGAAGATGAAGGACTGGAAGCATTATTCGATCGTTTTTTGCTTCGATTTGAGGTTGAGTATATAGCAGATGATACGAATTTTGTTTCTATGATGAAGAATCTAGGCGAACATGGGCAAATGCCAACCATAACAATGGAGGACTTGATACACTTTCAGTTCTTAACAGATATGGTGGTCATCCAAGAAGAAGTATACAGCGCTATTACAAAAATTCGCAAAGAATTGCGGGATGAAGGAATACGACCGTCGGATCGACGGTTCAAGCAGTCATTAAGCGTGCTGCAGGCGAGGGCATTGATTCGCGGAAGACAAGTCGTGTTGGTAGATGACATTGTAATCCTTGAAAATGCCCTTTGGGAAACGATTGATCAAAAAGATACCGTTTCAGTCATTGTTCGTAGACATGCGCAAGATACTGCTATTCGAGCACTCGATTCTATTCAAAATGAAGCAAATGAAGTGCTCGATTCAATAATGCGGGATAATTCGGCGGAGGCTGGAATGGAAGCAACTCAAAAGATGGAGGCTTTAGTGGCTGATTTGAATATGGTGAAAGGATGCTATAAAGGACGGGATGTGGAAATCGATGCTTTACTTATTAAAGTGAAGTCGATGCAACAAGAAATTCTGAACGCTATTTTAGAGCCGATGTATTTTGGTGCGTTAAACGATAAAAAGGAAATGGGGGGGGATACTGGTATTTTTTATAAAATGTAAAGGAAGTGCGTTAGTGAAAAGGATAAAAAAAGACGAAAAGAACTGTTCAGTGTTGAATACAGATGCATTCGATAAAAGACGTTTCAAAGAAATCTTTGAAATGTCACAAGGGCTCCAAAAGCTTACACATGAAGCGGTATTGCCTACGTTTGAACCTTTGCTAGGTGATATTTGGGCTTCCTTCTATAAGATGAAACCAGCAATAAATGTAAAGGAAGTCGATGGTTTTCTTTCGGTAAATAAATTTCTTATGGAAGTCATCATGGCGGATGAGTACTTTGCATACCATCGGAATTTTACCCGATTAAATGATTTGGAATCCGTCATTAGTGCAATACAATTTGGAGAAAAAATAAACCAATGGTTGGCCCAGCAACTAGAGGAAGATGAAGACCTTCGGGAACAGTCGCTGAAAATTCAACTTCGCCTTGGACAAATGCGCAAGCAGCAATTTCAAGAAGCCGATGGAAAAAGCCAAGTGGATGGAATGAAAGAGTTGAATGAAAAATTACAGCAGACGATTCTAGGCAATCACGAAAGTTTCTTGCAAGCGATGGCCGAAGCTCGACAAGAATCCAAGCAAGTGGAAGATGGCTTGAAATCATTGCTGGGTGGCATAGGTGCAGGAAATGCCGATGCAGAATTAAAAAAAGTTCCTTTACGCGACAAAATATTATTGGCAGAGAAAATTGCATCTACTAAAAAGATGAAAGAAATAGCAGAATGGGCGGGGCGATTTAAACAGATTGCCCGAAAAAAACAAAAGTCGAAACAAAGCGAGTCTGTGACAAGAAGAGGCGTTACAATTGGAAATGACATTGAAAATTTGCTACCAGTTGAGCTTTGCTTCTATACGCATCCGCTAACGAAAATGGATTTTCTTCGTCGCTTTGCGGAATGCGAAACGATGCAATTTGAACAGAAAGGGCCTGAGGATCTGAAAAAGGGTCCAATTGTACTTTGTCTGGACCAATCAGACAGTATGAGCAGCCTTGACACCCAATCGAAAGGATTTACATTAGCGCTGATGGCAATTGCAAAAAAGCAGCGAAGGGATCTATGCTTGGTATTATTCTCTTCATGTACTCAAATTTTTAGATATGAAAAAGGGGAAGTTCGAGCTTCTGAAATGACTAGGCTTGCACGGACCTTTTTAGGTGGAGGAACAAATTTTACACTTGCACTTGACGATGCGGTGCATGTAATAAATGAAAGCCGTTTTAAACGAGCTGATATTGTTTTTGTTACAGATGGCGAAGACCAAGTAACGGATTCGTTCCTGGAAGTATTCAATAAAAAGAAACAAGAGAAAGCCTTTAATGTGCTTTCTCTCGTAATAGGTGGCAATAGAAATACAGTGGAGCAGTTCACCGATCGGGTTATCGAGGTGATAGATTTTGATAACGAAGGAAGCTTTACTGCATTTGAAGTTTAATTACATTGAAAAAAACGTAAGGAGTCAATCGATACATATGACAATTACTTTCTTCGGTGTAAAAACCATTATCGTGCTGAGGGAAACATATCCGCTTCCTATCGTCGACCACTCGATTGCCAGAAAGCGAGCTTTAGAAGCATATGGAAAAGTTGAAAATAGTTAAGACAGAATGTTGATACCTCGTTGGCTTTGCTTTTCATTTAATATGAAATGAAGAGCCATCTATTATTTTTACATTATCCCTAACTTTAATTTCTTCCATTAATTGAAACAAGGCATTGTCCTTTTCTTTTGCTTCTATTATACAGTCAATTTGAGAAACGCTACCTTTAATTTCATTTAAAAATTGAAAAAACATATCTATGTCGATATAATCAGCGTGGTGGCGAAATGCCTTTTGGCTTTTGGGGCTGGAAATATGCATTTTAATTGGAAGAGGAGAGTGGCGCCATGTTTGAATGACACGGTCCCACTGAGCTTGCCAATTGGGATTCTTATGGTGGGCAAGGTGATGGTGATAATCAAATACAAGTGGAATATCCAGCTTGTCACATAAGTAAAGAGTATCCTCCAGTGTAAAAGATGTATCGTCATTTTCCAGCATTATCATTTTTTGAATCGATTTTGGAACGTCCATCCAATTATCTATAAAACGTTCAAGCGATAGTTCTGTATCTTTATAATTGCCTCCCACATGCAAGACACAACGATGAACCGGATCTATTCCCATTCCTTTTAATAATAAATAATGCATCTTAAGGGTTTGAATCGAATTTTTAAAAATCTCTTTCTTAATGGAATTAATAATAACAAAATGATCTGGATGAAAATCAATTCTAAGTTTGTTTCCTCTAGCAAAATCCCCAATCTCACGTAAAAGTTCTCGGAGTGGCTTCATATAATTCCAATCATACAACTCTTCATGATTAGCCAGAGGGATAAGACGAGAAGTTAAACGATAAAAATGTATCTCAGAACCTACATTATGCATCAAAATTCGAAGTGTGTTCTGTAAATTCGAGATGGAGATGCGCTCCAATTTGCGGATAGCGGCTTCTCGATCCCTGATCTTCTGAAATTGTGTAAAAGTCATGGTTTGTGAGGGAGATGCGTTTTTTAATTCCATGCTCATTGCTACATAACCAAGACGTACAATCACATTTTCCACCTCCAAATTCACAAGTCAGTTGTTCTGTACTTGTCATTGCAATACTTTATATTTAGTCGGTTTAAATCATAATGCATTGGTTCTTCTCTAGAGTTGCCGCTTAGGATACCCACTAGTTGTTCTTCGATTTGATTTACTTACAATTCTATTATGAGATGGATTTTGGTTTTTATGTGTGATTATACATAAATACAAAATAATTGTAGTGCTTGGCATTGCAGATGTTATCACGGCGTTTGATGATTGGAAGGTGGAGGGAGTTAAGTTAGCATTGCTCATCGTCCGTGAATAGCGTTGAACGGTTTTGACACGCTTATTAAAAAATTACATGAAACTTTCTAATTAGAGAAAGAAATAGTATTATGAATCAAATAAGTAAGATGACTGTAAAAGCGCTCTCCCCATTAAATTGAGAAGGGTGCTTTTTTATTGCATAACGTAAGGATTGGGAAAGATGATGGTGTATAAAAGTTTAATGGTTTACAACAATTGGCCTTACTCACTTGGTAATCGTATCCGCACGAATGAAGAGGGCACTGGAAAAATCCTTTAAAGGCTTACTTGTCCTTGTCATCTTTTCTCCATTCCTTTATGCTCAACAACATTAGACGATAAATCGTATATATCCCTATATAAGCACCTGTTGCGGGAAAATCGGGTCCAAAAAAATCGTATGAATTGCAGTCATTCAGGATGTAGCAAAACTTGTTTAAGGATAAAGTATGGAATAAATGGGGATAACTTTCTCGTATTTAATATATGTAATAGGCGCATAATAATGTTTCAAACAGAGAAAGGAATGATTTCTAATGGATATGAAGGACAAGGTACAAAAAGAATTGGGTAAGGTTAGCGATGAAACAAAAGAAGAAATTTTAGAGAATTTTAATCAGTTTAAGCAGTATCTTGCTGAAAAAGTTGAGTTGGGGGAGAACATGGGATTGAGTGAAGAGAAACTTGCTAAAACTACAGAGATAGTTGCAAATTATCTTGCCAAACATGAAAATCCTCGGAATAGGGAAGAAAATATTTTAATGGAGCTTTGGAATTCAGGATCAAAAGAAGAACAACATACACTAGCGCATATGCTACTTAAGATGGTGAGAAAAGCCTCCTAGTACGTTAAGTGCTATGGGGCTTAAAAATGGACTCGCCTACAGATGAATTGCACCAAATTTGTTAGTGATATACTGACAAATTGGTGCTTTTTCTTTTAGTCGTTACCTGTACGGACGAATATGTTAGTCACGATTGCGCAGCCAGCTCAGATACAATTAAATGCCTGTTAAAGCCCTCATGCTCGTACATAAATATTTGTAAAGAGATATAGCAGAAATGCTCATATCACGTCAATGGCTGTGACTGTTAATCAGCCTGATGCGATTTTAACTTTTTTTGGAAGGTATGCCACCAACTCATTTTGCGAATGTTAAATAAGGATTAATTCAAAGGAGGAGATGTTATGTTGAAACTGCAGACGGAACTCGAGGAAAAAATAGCCTCTTTCGGTATTGTGAACGATTGTATTCGGGAGCTCGGTTATCAATTGGGCGGAAACTGGGATTATCACAAAGGATGCTTTGATCATATATTGTGCAATGAAGGCGGCGAAACCATCTATATCCGCATTCCTTTTTTGGTGATGGAAGGCGAGCTTGACCATTATGAAGCAACCATTAAATTCGGAACACCTTACGTTATCAAGCATGTTGTGCATATCGGTCTGGATCGTGATGAAAGTTCACTATTGGATGCAACCGGCTTTAGTCAATTCCAAAAACCAATTGATACAGACGGCAAAATTATCGATAAAAGCAGATGGATCCATGCGGGGGAAGTCGCAGTGGAGAATCTTTTGAAATGTATGCATGCACAGAATTTGTTGCAAACCAGTTGATTCATTTGGAAAAGCGGGTATTTTCATTTGGAAAAAGCAACCAACGTCAGAGTTTTGTATCTGTAGTAGGTTGCTTTTTTTATTTATCGTAAAAATAGGGGTTTGTAAGCTGTTTTTGATCAATCTTTATTTAAAAAGACAGGGAAGGGAGTTGAAAAGAATTCATTGATATCCTTCATGACCCAAAGATATGGTCCAATTCTTGCCAAATTTCCTGTTTGGACTGGTTTTTGTTTAAAAATATTCGATAAATTCCTCCCATATTATTTTACTGATGTTCTTCAATTGGTTTAGCTGTACTTATTTGAAGTTGACTTTTAGGTTCTTTATTCATAAAGTTTGCCCCTAGAATTGCAACTATACAAACCGTACCTACAATCCAAAATGACGCGGTATTTACTCCGCTAAACACTTGTTGATAAAATAAAGCTCCAAATGCTCCACCAAGTAATGGACCAACAATTGGAACCCAAGCGTAACTCCAATCAGATGGTCCCTTGCCAGGTATCGGTAAGAAGAAGTGGGCAATTCTTGGACCTAAGTCACGCGCGGGGTTAATCGCAAAACCAGTTGTGCCTCCTAGTGATAATCCGATGGACATGACGAGAAATCCAATGATTAGTGGATTAAGCCCTTCGGTAAATTCATTGGCGCCAATTGCCAGTATCGCTAGGACAAGTACGAATGTGCCAATCATTTCACTTACCAAGTTAGAAAGCGGCTTTCTAATAGCTGGAATAGTTGAAAATATAACTAGTTTTTCATCTTTATTGTTTGTTTCCTTCCAGTGTGGTAAATAATTAAAGTAAACGATGACTGCCCCGATAAAAGCACCAATAACTTGTGCCAAAATATATAACGGAACACTTGCCCAAGGGAAAGCGCCAATCACGGCTAAACCTACTGTAACCGCCGGATTAATATGGGCACCACTGATTCCTCCAACTGCATAAACAGCTACTGCTACAGCGAGCCCGAAGCCCATGGTAATAACAATCCAACCAGAATCATGTGATTTAGTTTTCTTAAGCACGACGCCTGCAACGACACCGCAACCTAAAGTTACTAATATCATCGTTCCAATTAACTCGCCAAAAAATGCCGACATAGGAAATCCCCCTTAAATAAGCAGATTAGAGAACACCAAAAAACGCGAACTTTCTTCCGTCACTAAAATCATTGAAATAGGAAATGAAAAAACATCCGCGGCTTGCTTCTTGATTTTCGAAGGATGTGCCGCGAATGTTATAATCTTTGTTTAGTTATTTATTTTTAATCATTCCGTGCGGATCGATAACAAACTTTTTCGCAGCGCCTTTATCAAAAACTTCGTATCCGTTTGGTGCTTCATCCATCGAAATAAGCGTGGCATTTACCGCTTTCGCAATTTGAGCTTTTCCGCTTAAGATTGATTTCATTAAAAAGTCATGGTATTTCATGACAGGTGTTTGACCAGTAACAAAATGATGTGCTTTTGCCCAACCTAGGCCCATTCGAATCTTCAATGTACCAATTTTGGCATCCGCATCAACGGCTCCCGGATCTCCTGTTACGTACAAACCTGGAATGCCCAATTTTCCTCCGGCGCGTGTAATTTCCATAATCGAGTTAAGAACAGCAGCCGGTGCTTCTCCGTGATCGGGGCCGTTTCCATGCGCTTCAAACCCGACACAGTCAACAGCACAGTCAACTTCAGGCGTTCCAAGAATCTGTGCGATTTGTTCTCCTATATCGTCATGCAAGCTAAGGTTAATTGTTTCACAGCCAAAACTTCTTGCCTGGGCCAATCGTTCTTCAATCATATCTCCCACAATGACACACGAGGCACCTAGTAATTGTGCCGAATGTGCCGCTGCTAATCCTACAGGTCCAGCCCCTGCTATATAGACAGTAGATCCGATTTTCACACCAGCACTATATGCGCCGTGGAATCCTGTTGGAAAAATATCAGATAACATAGCTAGGTCAAGAATTTTGTCCATTGCTTGATCTTTATCTGGAAACTTTAATAATTGAAAGTCAGCATAAGGAACCATTACATACTCCGATTGTCCGCCGACCCAACCGCCCATATCAACATAACCGTACGCGGATCCGGGACGGTCTGGATTTACATTATCACAAATATGCGTGTCTTGTTCTTTACAATTTCTACAGCGACCACAAGCAATATTAAAAGGTACGGAGACGAGATCTCCTACTTTCATGTATTCTACATCCCGACCAACTTCAATGACTTCTCCCGTTATTTCATGTCCTAATGCGAGACCGCTTGGTGCTGTTGTTCTTCCGCGCACCATGTGCTGATCACTTCCGCAAATATTTGTAGCAACAACTTTTAGAATAACGCCGTGTTCGCACTTGCGGCCGACGTTTAGCGGGTTTACCCCGGGTCCATCTCGTAACACCAAATCTGGATATCCAATATCTTCAACCGCTACCTTGCCTGGTTCTTTATACACAACAGCACGATTTCCAGAAGCTTTGTATTCAGCTACCCGCTTTTCTACAAGATTATCAACGGCTTGACTATTTCCTGACATGAACATTACCCCCTATAGTAGTATGTGTTTGCACTCTAGTAATCTGCAAGTACCGTGCCAAGTCGATGACCTCTTATAAACTAGCATTTCGGTAGAAAGAATAGTTAGAATTGTTTCATTTTGTGGCAGTTAAGTGTATAATTTGAGGACAATGATTAAAAAACTATCAACCAGTCAAACTACTAAAGTATAATCCGTGTAAATGTTCATAGAAAATATTATAAGAGGTGAGATTCCTGCTAGAAGAGGGTATGGTTGAGGAGAAAATGATCAAAGATTCATGGAAGCGCTGTGAAATGTATGGACTTAAACCTTCGGATTTCATTGACAGCATTGTTTTAGATCATAAACAAATTCTTGGAGTACTCAAAAAGAATCAAGAACTCACTCATTTTGCTATCCCTGTTTTGGAGAAATTATATCCTGTATTCAAAGAAATGGGCCACATAGTTTCTGTTGTTGATCGCCATGGGACAATTATTTATACTTTAGGAAATGAAAATCTAGCTCGTGAAGTACAGATGCAAGTGGGGGCAAATTGGCTAGAGAACACAAGGGGAACGAATGCAATGGGGGTTGCGTTACATGAGAAAAGTCCTATTAGGGTTCATGGTAATCAGCATTTTATTGAATCGGCGCAATTTCTAACATGTGCTGCTTCCCCTATATTTTTAGCCTCGGGGGAAGTGATTGGGGCCATTAATATTAGCGGTAAAATAGAAAAATATCACCCCTATACTTTTTCACTAACTCAACTTATAGCAGATGACATTGGAAATAGAATTTCGCTTCAACATTCGGAAAAAGAACACCGCCTTACTCTTCAAGAGCTTGAGTTTAGTATTAATAAATATGTCACGGTTCCATTCCTTTCCTTAGATAATGAAAATCGTATAATACGTGCTAATAATCGAGCGAAAACCATCTTAGGCCAAGAAAATATCGGTCAAAAACTAAATGATAACGACCAATTTATAATTGAAACAATTACAAGCAGTTGCCGGAAGTTTAGCCGGTCAATAGCCATTCATCAAAAAAAGAACGATGAAAAGCGCTTACATACATTTTCAGATGTTAAAGGTGCTTGTCCCCGTGTCGTACGCGTAAAAAAACTGGCTGAAAAAGCTGCGATTACTGATATCCCTATTCTACTAAGTGGGGAGACTGGAACAGGTAAAGAATTGTTTGCCCAATCAATCCATTCATCGAGCCTGCGTAGTCATTCACCTTTTATTGCTGTAAACTGTGGGGCGATTTCCGAATCCCTCATCGAAAGTGAGCTTTTTGGCTATATTGGCGGGTCTTTTACGGGTGCCAATCAAGAAGGTAGGAAAGGAAAATTCGAAGCCGCTCAAAATGGCACCCTTTTTCTAGATGAGATAGGTGATATGTCTCTCCGCGCGCAAGTTACCTTGCTCCGGGCATTGCAGGAGAAGGAAATTACACCTGTTGGTAGTACAACAAGCAAAGGGATAGATGTTAGGATTATCGCTGCAACGAATAAAGATTTATTAGAAGAAGTTAAAGAGAATCGTTTTCGTGCGGATTTATATTACCGCATAAAAGGGATACAAATAACACTTCCATCACTTCGAAAACGAAGTGATCTAATACAATTGGCAATTGGCTTACTAGAGGAGAAAGGTTATTCAAACTTAACGCTTTCAGAAGAAGCAAAGCAGAAGGTTTTATTGCATACTTGGCCTGGAAATATCCGTGAACTAATGAGTGTCCTTGTAGAAGCTTCCTTTTTATCTGAAGGAAAAGTGATCCGTTCTGAAGATATCCAAATTGAAACTGATTACACGAGCATAGAAAGTAATGATGGCATAGAGCCATTAAAAAGCGCGGAAAAATTGGTGATTGAGAAATATATAAGAATTGCTGAAGGGAATATAAGTGTAGCTGCGGAGCGGCTCCAAATTAGCCGTAATACGCTTTATCGTAAAATAAAAGAATATAATATTGAGTTCTAAAAATTAAAAATGAAGCAATAGCCGTTAGTTGCTCCGAATTGGAGTGACCAACGGCTATTTTATATCCAAAATAGGCAAATGTTATTTTAGGCCTTTTATTTTTATTAATAAACTGGAAGAATAAATGCCAGTAGCAGTAGTTTTAAATTGATGAAATAAATGTTGTGTGAGCGAAACTATGGACATACAATAACACTATAATTGAAACAGAAAGTGACACAGTAAATAACAGTCAATATTACTTATATAGGTGGAGGAATAATATGATTGATTATTTTGCAACGCTAAGTCCGGTAATGCAGGCTTTGATAGCAACCCTATTCACCTGGGGAATGACCGCACTTGGGGCAGCCTTAGTATTTACAACTAAGACGGTCAACCAAAAGTTAATGGACGGAATGCTTGGTTTTGCAGGGGGCGTTATGATTGCAGCGAGTTTCTGGTCGTTGCTTTCACCCGCAATTGAAATGGCGGAAACTGGTCCTTTTCCATCCTGGTATCCTGCTGCTGTTGGGTTTTTACTAGGTGGATTTTTCCTGTGGACGGCTGACGGGGTCATTCCTCACGTGCATCCTACTTCTCCAATGAAAGATGCAGAGGGAATAAATCCCGCAAATAAGCGACGCAGCACTCTTCTTGTTCTTGCCATTACACTTCACAACATACCTGAAGGACTGGCAATTGGAGTTGCTTTTGGTGCTGTAGCCGCAGGTTTTCCGTCTGCCACTTTGCCCGCGGCGATTGCTTTGGTGATTGGTATAGGAATCCAGAACTTTCCCGAGGGTACAGCTGTATCAATGCCTTTACGAAGAGATGGAATGTCTCGTCGAAAAAGCTTCTTATATGGTCAGTTCTCAGGAATGGTTGAGCCTATTTCTGCCGTGGTAGGGGTTCTGGCTGTTACGACGATGGAACCACTTCTTCCATTCGCTTTAAGTTTTGCAGCGGGAGCGATGATTTTTGTTGTAGTAGAAGAGGTTATTCCGGGTTCTCAAGAAAACGGAAATAAGGATCTGGCATCAGTCTGCTTAATGATCGGATTTACAGTAATGATGACATTGGATGTGGCGTTCGGATAAAGAACTAAAGGCGATTCCAATAATTTTATCCATGTTCTTGAGACATGATGGGGAATGGGCGATATGTTTGCCTTTCCGGTACAGGCGACGACATGCAATAATCCGTTCGCTAAAGGAAGATTTTTCAGCTTTTATACGGGAATTTGTGCATTTACCGATGATCCGTAACGAAGTAACTGAATAACCGTAAAATACAAAAAGACTCCGACGTTAGACATGTCGGAGTCTTTTCCAATTTAAAAAGATACTATCCAAATTGGATTTCCTTGCTATTCATCTAACTATATAACTGTTCATTCTTTGATCCTTAAAAGACGAAGTGAATTTAAAATAACGATTAGTGCGGCACCAGTGTCGCTTAAGACAGCCATCCATAAGGTTAACCAGCCCGGGAAGATAAATATCAGAGCTACGGCTTTTACAATTAACGAAAACCATATATTTTGTTTGATAATCGTCAAAGCCTTTCGACTTAACTTCATTGTAAGAGGCAGTTTTTCTAGATTTTCTATCGACATTTTTTTTGTCTCTCGAATCATGTCTGAAACACTAATTATACCTAAAATGTTTTCAGTTGTGCCTCTAACAATTCAGCTTGTCGATTAATGTGGGGTGTGATCAACATTCCTGGTTGTTTGATTAAACGCGAATATTTGGGTGAACGAAATAGTATCTTGCGCAGGCATCTTAAATTAGGTTCACATATTAGTGGGCTACGTCGACATTGGCCTTCGAAGGCTGTCAGAATAGATTTCCAGGATAGTTCACCTTACGCCTTGATTGATGGCATAATGCTACGCGAAACCAAAGTAGTGGTTGGATAAAGACTCGAATTTCATCAAAGAGCAATTGTTTTACGGGATGCTGGAAGAACTGCTAAATGTACCAGGAGTAAGTGGTAATGAGAAGGCCATCCCAAAATAATTGTGTGGTGCACAGGCAACTGGGATATTGAAATCCCTTTAGGACTGTTTCAGTGTCCATACTCAAAAAGCGCGGCCGACTTTTTGCGTTACGCTTCCGACGAGCTTTGGTTCGGCTTCGAATCCCTAATTGCAAATGACAACAGAAGTCCGAAGAATGCGATGTATCCTGCGACATGGAAGGCTACATTGACCCCGTGGATGGCACCTGCAACCGAGTCGTCACCTATCGCCGCTGTTATCGTGATAGCGACGAGAACCGCAGTCCCAATTGCACCAGAAATCTGACGGAACGTATTGTTCATGGCGGTTCCGTGAGCTATTAGGTGATTTGGTAACTGATTTAACCCTAGCGTTGTAGATGGCATCATGACCATAGCAATGCCGAGCATCCGAACGGCATTCAAGACTGCTAAATACGTGAAACTTGTTTCTTCGGATAGGTTTGCAAACATAAATGTTGTCACTGTAAGGATGAAAAATCCAGCGCGCAACAGCCATTTTGCTCCATATTTATCGAACAATGTTCCCGACACTGGGTTCATAATGCCCATTACGATGGCACCTGGCAAGAGCATCAGGCCCGAATGAAAGGCGTTGAATCCAAGTAGATTCTGCATGAAAATTGGTAAAATCACGGTTGTTGCAATCATGGAGGCGAATACAATCATGCCGAGTCCAGTGGCCAACGTGAACACCATATATTTAAATACCCGGAATTCGAGGATAGGCTCATCCAATTTCAATTGTCGCTGAATAAATAATAAGAGTGAAATAGCTCCGACTACAATGGTTATGCCAACGTTCAAATGAAGCCACCCCGTGTTACCGGCAATACTGAAGCCGTAAAGGAGTCCGCCGAAACCAAGTGTCGAGAGAACAATGGACAAGGAATCCATCTTTGGATTGGTTAGTTCCGTCACATTTTTTAGCAAAAAGAAGGCTGCAATGATAATTATGAGCGCAATTGGTAGGACAACATAAAAAATGCTTTTCCATGCGAAGTGATCCACAAGATATCCGGATAGGGTCGGACCAATTGCCGGTCCAAATGCAATGACAAGGCCATACATGCCCATCGCTTTTCCCCGTTGTTCAATGGGGAAGAGTAGGAACATAATCGTTTGCAAGAGTGGCATCATAATCCCCGCACCTGCTCCTTGAAAAACCCGACCTAGTAATAAAATCGGGAAATTAGGGGAAATTGCGGCGATGAATGTACCAAAGGCGAATATACTCATAGCTGTAATAAATAATTTCCGTGTTGTATATTTTCCGATTAAAAATGCTGTGATTGGAATCATAATTCCGTTGACGAGCATGAAAATCGACTGCAGCCACTGAACTGTACTTTCTGTAACGTGGAGATCCTTCATGATTGGCGGCAGGGCTGTTGCAAGAAGGGTTTGATTTAAAATTGTAATGAATGCACCGGATAATAAAACAGCCATCAGTGGAATATTCTTTTTGAGTTCAAACGTTTGCGGATTTCCCATTATCTGTTAACCACCTCGTTTTAGTTACTTGGTCCCCGAACAAATCGGAATTCAAT
Organism: Sporosarcina sp. G11-34; assembly: GCF_026931025.1. Classification (NCBI taxonomy): domain Bacteria; kingdom Bacillati; phylum Bacillota; class Bacilli; order Caryophanales; family Caryophanaceae; genus Sporosarcina; species Sporosarcina sp. G11-34. The sequence goes on from NZ_JAHNZW010000025.1 coordinate 32,023, forward strand.
TCGAACCTGACACTTCTCACATTTTAGTGGTTATTCTACTAGACCCCAAATTGATTGTCTGAAATAGGTATAGATTATTCAGATTTCATACTAGATGCGGCAATAATTGGTATAGCAGTTCGCACATCGCATAACGAAACAATCTGATGAAATGCCATAAATGTATTATGCACTAGTACAACAAAATTGATACGCCAAAGCCTGGAACGCAAGGCGTATGTCCTGAAAAAACACGATGATACCCAACGTGAATTACGACAGGCAATGTGTACATACTAAGTCTTAAAATGAAAATAAGGAATGATTATTCGTGAAAAAAGCTGTCTTTCTAGATCGTGATGGTGTGATTAATGAGGTGCTGACTGACCGAGTAAAGTTTGTAAATCATCCAGACCAGCTGTATTTTTTACCTGGCGTGGCGGAAGCAATCCGCCGGCTGAATAAATTATTCGACTATGTGTTTGTTGTTACCAATCAAGGCGGTGTAGGTTTAGGCTTTATGAAGGAATCGCAGTTACAGGCGATACATGCCCATATGATGGACGAGCTTCGGAAAGAAGGGGCAATAATTGAAGACGTTGCATACTGTCCGCATAAACCGAAAGCAGGTTGCGGATGCAGGAAGCCGAACAGCAAGCTAATTGAAGATCTAGCTAAAAAGTATGACGTGGAACTTACCTCTTCTTACATGGTCGGGGATACAGACACGGATATCTTGGCAGGGAAAAAGGCAGGAACGAAAGCGGTGTTCATTGGAAAAAGTGATCCGCTTGCGGACGCCACGTTCCCAGATCTCCTGAGCGCAGCAAAATGGATTTGTGTTTAAAATAAAAATACGGAGTAATGTATTACTTGTTAAGGTTGGAAGTATCTTCATTTATCAATCATAATGGATATACTTCTAAATTGGAATTGGTCGTTAAATGCTTGATGAATCTCCCTGTTTTATGTCGAATAAAATCCTTGGATGCGGATTGAGTAAAGTGGGAAAATGAGGTGAGTGTAGTACTTCGATATATAATTGTTTTTATAATAGGTTTTTTATTAACTTTCATTATGTCATTTGATTTTTTTAATCAATATAATGTCATGCTAAATCTACTTTTCAGAATCATATTTGCTTTATTTTTCTTGTTAATCATTTGGTTGCTACAAAAAAATGATAAAAGAAGTGGAAAATGAAGAATGGAAAGGTTGGCACTTTTTAAAATTCTGAATGGAAAAAGTGACTACTCATTATGTAGTGCACCCCAAAAGTTAGAGTTAAAAACTAACTTTTGGGGTGTTTTATTATGGCTAAATATAGTGATGAATTTAAAGTAATGATTGTGCGTGAATATCTAGCGGGACTACTTGGATATAAACGGTTAGCTGAAAAATATAAAAT
>NZ_JAHNZW010000026.1:0-32661 GCF_026931025.1 Sporosarcina sp. G11-34
TAAACAAAAAATCGAAAAGTACATTTATTATTACAACAATCAACGAATTAAAATGAAATTGGCTGGTTTAAGTCCAGTGGAATACAGGACTCAAACCAACCAAATAGCTGCATAATTAAAACTCTAACTTTCGGGGGTCGCCACCGTTTTTCAGATGCTTTTACGAGCGCTTGTCGTAATGCCCGGCCATTAACACGTGCAGCACCGCTAATATGAACAGCACTAAATTCCGGTGATATAGGCGGAAACTTTTCGATAGTTTCAAAGGAGGTCAATTGACGAACATTACCGATTTCAGGTGCGTCTTCACGCCTTTTCACTGCTCGCTCTTCCATCTTATCCAGTTTTACCGAATTAGTATGTAAGCTAATCGCCCCAACTTGTCGGTATCCAGTCTCTGTTTCTCCGTCCTCTTCAAGTTGTTTAATAAGTGATGAATAGTATGCTGCGCCGCCCTTTGCGAGTGCATACCACGCTTTGTTTCTTCTTTGTGATACCCATGGACAAATAATCCCCGCAGCTGCGTCTGTCGCACGTCCTGCATCTTGACGATCAATAACCGTTACTTGCGCCCCGGCCTTCGCTAACTGGTAGGCTGTTGAGGCACCTAAAATACCCGAACCTATAATAATAACTTTCTTCATAAACAACACCTTTTCCCAAGTTCATTTGCTATAGTTATCTTACATTAAATTCGGATTGGATGGTGCATTGAAGATTTTCAACGTCCACTTATACCCCAATCCTTTATTAATAAAAATACCACATACTACATATATATCTTAATCTCAATAGACAGCCTCTTCCCCTTCAATTCTCCTCTGCGATATAATAGAATAAGCAAAGGATTAATTAACGATCGTTACTACTTTGAAAAGGAGCTAGTTCAATGGATATATACGCACATCGTGGATCGTCGGGAACACACCCGGAAAATACATTTGCCGCATTTAAAGAAGCCGCTAGACTACCGATTTTCGGTGTGGAATTTGACGTTCACATGACAAGGGACGGGGAACTAGTCATTATTCATGACGAGAAAATTAACAGAACATCGAATGGAAAAGGATTCGTCAAAGACATGACACTGAATGAATTAAAAAAATATGATTTTGGCGCATGGTTTTCGAAGGAATGCAAAGGGGAAGTGATTCCAACCTTGTTTGAGGTTCTTGAGCTTTTTTCGGAAACTTCTCTTCAACTCAACATCGAGTTGAAATCCGATGTTTTTCCTTACCCTGGGATGGCAGAAAAAGTTTTGGATCTTGTAGGGGCGATGAAATTAGATTCTCGTGTTGTCATTTCTTCATTCAATCATGAAATGATTCGAACGGTAAAACAGCTCGCTCCCCATATTCAAACAGCCGCCTTATTTATGGAAGTGTTAGTCGATCCGCTTCAATACATTCGCGCTATTCCAACCGACGCATTGCATATAACAAAACATGCAGCTTTAAGGTCCTCCGCTAAAAAAGTAATTGAGGAAGGTGTTCCCGTTCAAGTCTTCACGGTTAATAAAGCATCTCAAATGAAGGCGTTAAAAGAAATTGGCGTACGTGCAATTTTTACAGATTATCCGGAGAAAATGAGCAACCATTTGAATAATACTAGTATACCAAAGCAATCCGTGCCCATTATCTCTGTCTTCAAAAACATAATTGGCAAGAATAAATAACCATTTTTTATATTCACTTAATGCATAAAACGGCTGTCACTTTCCGATGATAGCCGTTTTAATAAGGGCTAGTCGTTCCCGTAATCTAAGCTTCTGTTCGACTACTTTCGGTGTTTTGGCTGCCACCACATCGGTTTGAAGGTCAAGGCTTTGTGCAATTCTCTTTGACCTTTCGAGATGATAATCGCTCGTGATTATGGTTACCGATTCAACTGTGGGAGGCATCAATTCTTTTGAATACAGAATGTTTTCATACGTAGAAGTGGACGCCGACTCTACTAGTAATCGGTGCTCATCTATCCCTTTTTCCATCAGATACTTTTTCATGGCTTCACCTTCGCTAATATGTTCCCCGACACCTTGGCCGCCAGATAAAATGAGCCGTACATGCGGATATTGATTCGCATAATCTAAAGCTGCATCTAGCCGATATCGCAACGAAAGCGAAGCAATCTCACCATTCACTTTCGCGCCCAGAATGATTGCATAATCATTTGTTCCATCTGCGATAGGTTTTTGTCCATTGGCAATCCATTTCCCCGTAAGTATCCACAAGAAAATAACTGGAGCCATGACTATTATTATCAGCACAATTATTTTTTTAGAACTACTGTCCACGGTAATCACTCACTTCTATATCTAACAGATTGTGTCCTTAAATCACACAACATTAAGGACTAGTTCTCCGACACCTTCAAATTCTGCTTCATACTTCCCTTTTTTCAATACTTTAGGCATGATAAATGTCCCAGATGAGATAATTTCTCCCTTCTTGAGAGTTTGACCGTGTGTAGCCAATTCATCGACTAACCACTTCACGGCATTGACTGGATTCCCTAGAACTTCCTCTGAAGTACCAGAACCGATGATTTCCCCGTTGAACTTTAATGTCCCCTTCATGTATGTTAACTGATTCATAGATAGTTTTTTTGAAGGTTTTCCAACCATTACTTTTCCAGCGACAGCGCTATCCGCAATTACCTGATATAAACTTAGTTTTGGAAACCAGTCATTGAACCGTGAATCTGGAATTTCAAGTCCAGGTGCTATTAACACTTTTTGTAAAATCAACTCCAGATCATCCTCAGTTGTAAGTTCTTCCTTTACTATAAAAACCAACTCAAGTTCAATTAGTGGAGAAATCATTTTATCTAGTTCAATCGTCTCTTCAACAATATTAGAAGCAGTAAATGCACCATATAGCGGCGTTTCCGAACTAAACATCCTTTGTGTTTCTTCACTCGTCAAACTAATTTTATAGCCAATCTGAGGGTCTTTATTTAATATCATCTTTTTAGACGTTACTTGTTTCTGAATACTATAAGCCGCTGATTTATCATTTACTTCTTGAAAGTTCACTTTTGAAATAGATTGTCTAGTCTCATAGGCTGAAAATAATACCTCAGCCATATCCTTAGTGATAACTTTGCTAATCATTAGAAGTCCCCTCCGTCAGTTTAAAAAACCTATTAACATTTTCACAATTCTTCCAAACTTAATATTAACACAAATCAAACTTATTATTCTATTAGATTAGAATATACAGACTTTTGAATTGAGTGGTATGCAAATGCACTGACATAAAAATCTAAAATCTCCCAATCTCCAGTTCCTTACTACCACTCCTCCATAATATACACAAATAAATCTTCACTTTTCGTCTTCGGCCTAGTCACTTTACCTCATCTCAGAACTACATACAGAGTTTTTTCCCCTTCAAATTTAATGCTTCATTATGGAATAGTTTGCACTCTTAGGTCCATATTAAGAAAGATTAAAAATGTGGAAGGAGGGACGATTATGGGGAGAGATAATCATAAAGGCGCAAGTAACAACAAAAATTCTTTGCCACAGACGCCAAAAAACCAGAAAATAAAGCCCGGTGACATGAAAGAAGAGATGTCGAGAGAGCTTGCTGAACTTACGAAACTTGTACCAAAGAAGAATAAAGTTAATACAAAAAAGCGGAAAATGTGAAAATAAGGATACTTCAAAAACCGAATACTCCTCATTTTAAAATACGGGGAGTATTCGGCTCTTCTTACCCTATTTAAGGCAAAAACTGTATCGTTGAGGAGATTTCTTTAATATGATCTTTATCAGCCCATAATATTAAGTAATTATAAGTATCTTCTCCAATCGTAATTGGATCAGGATATTGAACAATATAAGCCGCTTGCCCTTTCATATCGACCAGCTGATCATCAGAGGGTAAAATAGTGCATGCTATAATATATGCCGAACTTGAGTTAATTATTTTAGGCATTGAACCATAAGGCATCAACTCTTGGAATGCTTCATCATGACAAACTTCTTCGATATTGTTTGATCCAAAAATAGCTGAAATTTGAAAGAAGCCATCACCGCCCTCATATCGTTCGTCATTTACTCTCTCCCAATTTGCAGGATATTGAAGATTAACATCAAAAAGTTCACTCGTATATTCTTTTTTAGCCAACTCCCCAACCGCTGTAGGTGACCATTGCATCGACATTATATTAACGCCACCAATAAGCTTTACTGGAACGGGATGAATTACATTTACAATCCACATTTGGTTCGCAACCCCTAATTCCTTACAACCCGATAAATAGGCTATGGCTCCCCCGTTCGGCGACCAAGTGACGGGCGTTGAAAAACAATCCGCTAATGCGGACACTTGATCATTTTGCCCATGACGGTCCACACTTCTAATTTGTGAATAATAGTCTTTATCCGCAAACGCAGTTGCGCTATAGGCAATTCTCAATGAATCCGGCGACCATACTGGAAAATAGTTTTTAGCCTCAGGCCCACCTTCGACTTCAAACACTTTGCCTGTTGAAATTTCTACTGTTTCAATGAGAGAAACATTCGCACCTGGCGTTGTATATAGCGCGTACAATCCATCGGGCGACAGTCGAGCGTGTTGAAGAGGCCCCCCTGAATTATTCGTTAGTTGCCACTTGTTTGTTCCAATTGTCTCGCAGCGATAAAGCTGACTTACACCCGATGCATCAGGTGCTTGAAATAGTAGTTCCCTACCACTAGGGAACCAACTTACATCAGACGCATCAGACTGCCTTACTTCTAAAGCCTCGTGTAATATGGCATTATACAATACGATCATTCCCCGAGCCGCGTAAGCCAAGCTAACACTATCCGGTGACCAATCTAGCGTGAAATCTCCTCCCTCAGTCAGCTGATCCACACCTCCGATTAGACCGGTGGTGAGATAAATAACGTAAATAATCCGGTCCTTTCCTACAAATGCAATACCGCTACTGTCTGGCGACCAAACTGGTTGAGAAAAGGAATCTCCTAATCCAGTTGTAAGCTGTTCATTCTCTCCGCTTTGTAAATCATATACCCAAATATCATACTTTCCACCGCGATTCGATGTATAGGCAAGAAAGCCAAGTTCATTAGGGGAAGTATGAGGTATTTCTAACTTCATCCCCGGATCAACCACCGTAGATGATAGCTTGTTAATCTTTTCTATTATAACTGGACCACTTCGTCCTTCTCTAGTCACATTAAAACGCTTTGCAATCTGATCCAGCGTGTCTCCTTCTTGAACAACATAATAGGGGACTCCTGCCGGGATTTTCAATAGTTGATTGGCCTGTAAAATATAAGGTGCTGTTAACTCGTTCGCTTCAATAATGACGGCTAACGGAACACCGTAAAGTTGAGATATCCGGTACACTGAGTCTCCTGTTTGCACTTTATAAACTTCGACGCCAGGCGGCATTGACAGCTGCTGGCCCCGACTAATTTTATCAGTCTCATTCAAATTATTTGCTGCAAGCAGAGAATCCAATGGAAGTTCCCATCGCTTCGCAACATTGGACAATGTATCATCAGGTCGAACCACATAAAAAACCTGCACCGTCTACACTTCCTTTCACAATTCAGACAAAAACCTGTACAACGGCCTAGTTAGAAACTATATGCGCTAGCAAATTGAAATGTACCTATAAATCGAATTGAAATAGACCACACGATGCGCTGATAAAACCCAGCATAAAGTGTGGCCCTACTTAATTTATAGTAATTATAGTGAGTAAATTGAACCCTGCCTTCTCTTCATTTCTCATAACACCTTACTTAAAAACGCTTTAGTGCGCTCATTTTTCGGATGATTAAACACTTGGTCAGGTTTACCTTCCTCAACAAGCATGCCTTGGTCCATAAATAAAACCCGGTCACCCATTTCCCTTGCAAAGCCCATTTCATGTGTCACAACAACCATTGTCATTCCTTCGTTAGCAAGTTGCTTCATAACATCCAGAACCTCTTTAACCATTTCTGGATCAAGTGCAGAAGTTGGTTCATCGAACAACATAATCTTTGGTTGCATTGCCAGCGCACGGGCAATTGCGACCCTCTGCTGCTGTCCTCCTGATAATTGTTCAGGATATGCATTCGCTTTATCACTTAGCCCCACTTTTTCTAACAATTGATGAGCTAAACGATTTGCATCCTGCGTCGGCATATTCTTCACTTTTTTTGGCGCGGCTGTAATGTTTTCTAACACACGCATATGTGGAAATAAGTTAAACTGTTGAAATACCATACCTACATTTTTTCGAATTTCATTAATATCTGTTTTAGGGTCATTCACTTTAACTCCGTCAATAAATACTTCCCCAGCTGTAATGTTTTCTAATAGATTTATGCACCGTAAAAAAGTACTTTTCCCTGATCCACTAGGTCCGATTACACAAACTACTTCTTTTTCCTTCACCAAGCAATCCATTCCTCTTAGTACTTCTAAATTTCCAAACGATTTATGCAACCCTTTAATTTCAATCATGTTTTCACCTTCCTGCCGATTTTCGCCCAAAAGAAAAGATACTTTTTCTTTGTGATGGGACATAACTATTACTAAATCGCTTTTCCACATATGAAATCACTAGTGTGAAAATAAAGGTTAGCATCAAATAAAGTATAGCAATCGTTATATAAGGCTCCCAAGTTCGAAAACTCGCTCCGGATACCACTTTTCCTGCATACAGCAAGTCGTTTGCCGCAATGACAGTCACAAGTGATGAATCTTTAAGAAGTGCGATTAACTCATTGCCTAATGGTGGAATCATTCGTCGAATTGCTTGTGGCAACACAATAAGCCTCATCGCAATACCGGCTGTCATACCAAGTGACCTTGCCGCTTCTGTTTGTCCTTTTTCAATTGATTGAATACCCGCACGGATAATTTCGGCATTATATGCTGCACTATTTAATATAAGCGCGGTTACCCCTGATACAAATGGGCCCAAGGAATGCCCAAATAGAGAGGGAATCACGGCTACATGAATTAATAATATTTGTACTAATAACGGGGTGCCTCTGAAGAAATCGACATAGTATTTTGCCGGAAAGTAAATCCATTTTCTTTTAGACATTTTTCCTAATCCGACGAATAACCCTAATATGAATCCCCCAAGATAACCAATTAAAGTAAGCGCTAAAGTAATACCCATACCCCGAATAAATAATTCCCTGTAGTTCCATATTACGTCAAAGCGTATATCAAGAAAATCAATAGTAACCACCCCCAAGATCATCTGCAGATATAAAATGATGACAAATACTTAATCTACATCAAAACCTGTGATTTCTTTTAATTTACCATTTTCTTTAATTATCTTAATGCCTTCATTCAATATATCAATTACTTCCTGGTTTCCTTTTTTAACCATCAAACCATAATACTCAATTTCAAAACTCGGATCTTCAATTAATTTTAATTTAACATTCGGATTATTTTTCTGATAATCGATAATAACTGCATTATCTCCAACAGACGCATCAGCATTGCCATTAATCATTTCCATAATCGCAAATGGCATAGTTTCAGCTGCAACAATTTTCGAACTCGTATCTCCCAATAATTCCCTTACAACAATATGCCCCGTTGTATTAATTTGAGCAGATACTCTTTTATCTTTTAGATCCTCAAACTTCGTAACGTCCGAATCTTCCGGAACTAGAATTAATTGATTTGCTTGAAAGTATGGATCCGTAAAATCAAACTCTTTTTGTCGAACTTCAGTTATCGTAATTGATGACACAGCAAAATCTACTTCTTCACCTTTTACTGCTGGGAATAATGGCTCCCAACCATAGTTTTTATATTCAACTTCAACTCCTGCGGCCTCAGCAATCGCATTTACAATATCAATGTCAATCCCTACGATTTCACCATTTTCGTCCATATATTCCATAGGTGCATACGTCGCATCAGTTGCAACGATAAGCTTTTTCTTCCCCTCATCCCCTGTTTTGGGTGTATCCGACTTCCCGGAATCAGTGCCACAGCCAGAGACAATTAGACTGATAGATAATAACAGAAACCCCAAAGACAAAAAGCGTTTTGATTTTCTCAATGTTATTCCTCCCCAATTTTTCTGTTGTCACCCGGTCCGCAAATATAGTCGGAATCTTCCGAGTAATCAATCTAAGTATATACGAAAAGCCCTACCTATACAATCACTTCTGACTTATTAGTGACCAACTGCCACGGATTTCTACCCATGATGTGCTAGTGCTAGTATTAATATAAAATTCCTATACAGTTCGAAAATATATCAATCATTAGATTTCTACACTCAACTTCATCTATTACAACCTGCTTAAAAACAAGACAATTCTCTATATACTTCGAACAAAAGTATGTGACATTCAGTTGGTTGGAGTGGAAATCGGCGACTCCAGCGGGAACAGCGCGAGCTGAAGGCCCCGCAGGAGCGCGCTTTTCGCGACGAGGAGACTGAAGCCGTGCCCGCGGAAAGCGTCCGATTGGAACGGAAACCAACGTGATTGAAGAAAATCGGACTTTTTCAGTGGCTTCATTAGCGGGACAGGTGAGACCCCCGCAGGGAGCAAAGCGACTGAGGAGACTCACCGCCCGCCCCACGGAAAGCGTCAGGGAAAGATTGAACTGTAACTTCCGCACTGTCCACTCGGAAAGGAAATCAACACTATTCTTATTTTGTGAGAATCATTAGTTCAACCTCTATAGTTTCTTTATTAAAAAAATTGTCCAACAACAAAAAGAATGTCCTTCTTAATAAACACAAAAACATCCTGTCTAATTTTCACCATTGGACAGGATGTTTTAATAGTTTTATTCATTTTTATTTTACTTATTTCTCGTATCGTACGAACCATTCTTCGTTTGTCTTCTCGATTCGAGTTCCAATCCATCCACTTCCAAGCAGCTGCTGTTGCTCTTCTGTATTAGCCATCAATATGTTACGGCTTTCAGAGGACCCACCTTCTTCGACAGGACTAGCTAAATCCTTCATCAGTATATACCTAAGTAAATCACCATATTTTATTTTGAGCGATACAATCTTCAATCCGTGTGCGAATTTGTCTTTTAAACTGGCAATATTAAAAGGAGCTACTGTTGTACATATGTAGCGAAACCGTTTTGTATCCACTTCATCCATAAGAATCTTTCCGAGTAACACTTGTAAATTATTCCCTCGAAATTCAGGATTGATGTTGGTAATTTCTGAGTACAACACAAATGGCCACTCGCTTTCAGGTAAACCAGCATCCTTACCTAAATGCTCATCATCCAATTCCGGTTCCAACATCGCCCGAAATGCGATTAGTTTCTCATTATAAAAAGCACCAATCATGAGGCCCTTACCGTTAAGCATAAATAAAAATTCATCCTTTGACAATGGCTCCAAAACTGATTTGGTGGTGAGTTCGTCAATCACTGTTTGTTGAAGTTCTAGAACAACATCCACATGATCCTTTGTTAATCGTTCAATCGCAATTTCTTTCCCACTTTTAAGTAAAATCTTTTTTATCATCCGCTTACCTTCTCCGAAAACACTGTCAACTCACGTAAAATTTCCTCATCAATGTCGATACCTAACCCTGGTTTGTCATTCAATCGAATGAAAGGAACGTCATAGTGAAGATTCCCAACATCTTTGCTGAATTTTAAGGGTCCTGTCAATTCAACAGTTGTAATGACTTTTTTCGAGAAGGCCACATGGAATCCTGCAGCTGAACCAATAGACGATTCAACCATTGAACCCACTTGACAATCTATCCCAGCCATTTCAGCCATATGGGCAAGCTTTGTTGCCGGATAAATTCCGCCGCACTTCATGAGTTTAATATTCACTTTGTCCGCAGCACGCTTTGCGATGATTTCTCTCATATCACGCACACCGCGCAAACCCTCATCTATCATCATCGGTATTGATGACTTGGATTTCACTTCGACCATGCCATCGACATCGTCAGCTTTCACGGGCTGTTCTAACCAATCAAGCGAACAATGTTCCAGCTTTTGAAGACCTTGGAGTGTAGTAGCACTCGATTTCCATCCTTGGTTTACATCGACGCGAATTGCAATGTCATAGCCAACACGATTACGAACTGCTTCAATTCGTTTCACGTCTTCCAAAACTTCGGTACCAACCTTCATCTTCATCGAACGGTAACCGGCTGCTACACGTTCCTCAGCCTCATTTGCCATTGCTTCTGGAGATGCGATACTTAATACATGTGTAATCAGAAATTCCTCGTGATACCTTCCGCCTAGCAAGTCATACACAGGTACACCCAAAGATTTCCCTACAACGTCATAACAAGCGATATCAATCGTTGCCTTTGCTGTTGGGACACCATAGACTTCTGCATCCATTAATTCGTGTATCCGTTCCATATTCTTTGGATTTTCACCAATAAGTTTTGGTGCAAGTGTATTTTTCAAGAGGGCAAACGTACCTTCCCAACTTTCTCCTGTTACATGCTCATCAGCAACTCCTTCTCCGTAGCCTATATGGCCAGAATCGGTTGTAATTTTCACAATGATAGACGGCATGTAATCATATGTAGCATAGCTAATAACAAATGGTTCATGAAGCGGTAAATGGATTGCATAGATTTCAATTTCAGTTATTTTCATAATCTCAAAACCTTTCCTTTGGCTATTTCTTTTATTAATTGTATCATTGTCGTTAAATAGACGCTATTAAAGGGAGATGTTCTTTTGAAAGTAAAAATTGCAATTATCGGACCTAAAGACTTTTGCACTCGCATTAAAAAGCTTGTTATAAATCGACATGACATTGAACTTATTCCGTATCAATATGATGAACCCAAGGAAACAGCTCTTTTAATAAATACCCTTAAACCATGTGATGCAATACTTTTCTCAGGCTCACTCCCCCATCTATTTGCAAAAAATGAACTCAAAAGTGTCACCATTCCCGTATTATATATGAAGCAGGATGAAACCGCCGTTGCCATCACGTTGTTACATTTGGCTACACAAAAACAACTAGATTTGAATCGAATATCCATCGATATTAGGGATGTCAAGCACATCAATAACGTGATCAATGATTTGAACCAAACAACATCATTGCCTTTTATCCATCTGCTAAAGGATCTTGAGGAAATAGACAAGATCACTTCTTTTCATAAAAATCTATCCGTTCTAGGTAAAACCGATATGGCAATTACAAGTGTGCATGCAGTTTACAAGCAATTAAAGCAAAACAAAATCCCTGCGATTAGAATGATTGACCCTGAAAGTTCTTTATTACAAACGATTGAACAAGTAAAACAGCAAGCCATTTTACATAAAAGTGATGCTGCTCAAATTGCAGTAGGTATTGTTAAGAACGCAAATCCTGATCATAATCTAAATCCATTCGTGGATCAAATTTCTTCTATTATGCAAGCACAATGGAGTAAACAACAGACTAAGTATACAATATACACCACTATGGGTAACGTTGAATTCGCACTAAAAAGCCAAGCATTCCTTACCTTGTTCCAAACAGTGGATCAGGACACTAAAATTGCATTTGGTTGTGGTGAAACGATTGTCGATGCAACTGAAAATGCACACTTGGCCTTAGAATTCATTCAGAAAAACGATAACCAATCATTTTATTTATTAGATTCACATAAAAAAATGCACGGACCCTTTCCTCAATCTAGCAGTACTATCGACATGAAGTTAAATGAACCCGAGCTTGTTGAAATGGCCGCAAAAACAAAGTTGAGCCCAGCGAATATTTCCAAACTAATAATGTTTAGCCAGTCACGCCAGTCAAAACAATTTACAGCACATGATTTATCACTCTATCTAGGTGTCACACGCCGAACCGCCGAACGAACGCTAAAAACACTTGTCGAATTCAATTACGCCATTATTGTTGGTGAGGAAATGACCTATCGTCAAGGAAGGCCAAGAACCCTTTACGAGTTCGATTTTGCTTTATACTTTTGATAAGTATGAGGGATTTAATTCAATCCCTCTTACTTATCCACCCATGCTCACTTCTTCTTTCAGTATCACTTCTTTTTCATTTTCTACCATCTCTTGTTCTGTTAACTTCACAATCGAAAATCCAGTCAAGCCATAAAGTATGCCTATAATCGGTACCGCAAGATTTAAAATTGCATACGGACCATACTCAACAACACTAACACCTAGTGTTCCAAAAATAAACACACCGCAAGTATTCCAAGGGATGAAGACAGAGGTTAGCGTTCCACCATCCTCAAGTGATCTAGATAAGTTCTTTGAATGTAGCCCCTGCTTCTTATATGCCTTACTGAACATTCGAGAAGGTACCACGATTGAAATGTACTGCTCCGCACAAGTTGCATTTGTTATAATACAAGCTGCAATCGTCGACGTTATTAAAGACGCTGTCGATTTAACAACTTTCAATAACTGGTTCATAATCGCCTGTAACATTCCGGAAAACTCTAATATTCCCCCAAATGTCATCGCAACAATTGTCATAGAAACTGTATACATCATCGAATCCAGACCACCACCATTAAACAATGCATCTACCATTTCATTGCCCGTTGCAATTGCAAAACCAGTTTGTAACGCTTCGATTCCACCTACTAGCGAACCTCCTTGAACGAAGATTTGCGAGAGAAATCCTAGGATTATTCCAACGACAAGCGCTGGAACCGCCGGAATTTTCATCGCAACCATCATAATTACAATCAGTGGCACAATTAACAGGTATGGCGTAATAAGGAAGCTCTCCTGTAACACTTTTGCTGTTTCCGCAATTTCTGCGGCATCAATATTATTAGCAGCAAACCTCTTCCCTAAAACTGCAAAGACACTTAATGCAATGACTAGACCCGGTACTGTCGTATACAGCATGTGCTTAATATGATCGAACAAATCTGTACCCGTCAATCCCGCCGCTAGATTAGTAGTGTCCGATAACGGAGACATCTTATCTCCAAAGTAAGCGCCGGAAATGATTGCTCCAGCGATCATTCCCGCTGGAATTCCCATACTTAAACCGATTCCCATTCCCGCTACACCTATCGTACCCATCGTCGACCAAGAGCTTCCAATCGCTAAAGAGACGATTGAACAAATCAGTGCAATTGAGACAAGAAACCATGAAGGTGTAATAATTTGCAGGCCATAATAAATCATTGTAGCAACAATACCGCCGCCCATCCACGAGCCTATCGTCAATCCAACTAAAATGATAATGACGACTGCAGGAAGAGCAAGACGTATTCCCTTATACATCATTTCTTCAATATCTTTCCATGTATATCCGGCCTTCCAAGCCACCAAAGCAGCCACAGTTGTTCCGATGATTAATGGTATATGAGGCCCTTGCTTTAATTTTACTACCGTAAAAATCATCACAACAATCATCACAACTAAAGGGACCAAAGCCGCCCAAAAGTTTATCTCTTTCTCATCAGCTTGCACCATATAAACATCTCCCCAGAATGGAATATTTTCAAAATTAACAAATGTCGCTATATAGTCGTTATTAGAATAATAGATGCTCGAAGAACTAATGTCAATAGGCTTTACAATTCATTTGTAAGCGCATTCACACGAGTTACCGAAAGCCATCTATACAAGTAGGCCTTATCCGTAGACCATATGGAGAAATAAAGAAATCCTCTTAGGATAAGATCCTAAGAGGATTTCTTTATTTCTTTTAAAGTGCTCAACAATTAGAGTAAACACTCGGTGTCTTCAACCAATTCCCAATTTTTAATTTTATAAGTCTTCTCTTTCTCCATACTACATAATAAATCTACAATAACTATATTCTCATTCTACTGTCACACTTTTCGCCAAATTCCTTGGTTTATCAATATCGCAACCGCGGTGCAATGCTGCGTAATATGCAAGAAGTTGGAAAGTGATTACAGAGATAAGAGGTGTTAGTAATTCATGTGTTTTGGGTAAGACAAAACGATCTTCGTCCGTCTCAAGCCCTTCCATAGAGATGATACAAGGATTAGCACCACGTGCAGCAACTTCTTTTACATTGCCCCGGATGCTCAAGTTGACCTTGTCTTGAGTAGCGAGTGCGATGACGGGGGTCCCCTCTTCTATCAATGCAATTGTCCCATGTTTTAGTTCTCCGCCAGCGAATCCTTCCGCCTGAATGTATGAGATTTCTTTCAACTTCAAGGCACCTTCCAAACTAACAAAATAATCAATCCCGCGACCTATGAAGAAGCAATTCCGTGTAGTGGAAAGATACTGAGTCGCGATTTTTTCTATTTCAGTTTTAGAGTTACACAGTACTTCCATTGCATTTGCAATAATTGATAACTCGCTTATGAGATTTATTCCCGAACTTTTTCCATTGGAAGTGGATGCAACATCTGCAAGGATAGCTAATACAGTTAGCTGAGCTGAATACGCTTTGGTTGATGCCACGGCCAATTCGGGTCCAGCATGTAAGTACATCGTGTAATCAGCTTCTCTTGAAAGGGTAGATCCTGGAACATTTGTTATTGTAATCGTTGTAAAACCCATTTCTTTCACTCGAACAAGGGCCGTTCTACTATCTGCCGTTTCCCCACTTTGCGAAATAAATAGGAATAATGGCTTTGCAGATAAGAGTGGCATATTATAACTAAATTCACTCGCCACATGCACTTCTACCGGAATATCCGCCAAACTTTCCATAAACTGCTTACCAACCAAACCGGCATGATAGCTTGTTCCACATGCGATAATATAAATACGACTTGCCTCTTTCATTGCCGAAATTATATCGCTCTTTACCGATAGTTGCTCATTTTCATTTTGATAAGACCGAATAATTTTTCTGATCATCAAAGGTTGTTCATCTATTTCCTTCAACATAAAGTGAGGATATATTCCTTTATCTATATCACCTTCATGAATTTCCGCTTTATATGTTGCTCGATCTTGTTTTTCACCTTCAAGATTTTTAATGATTATAGAATCCTTTTTCACTGTAACCATTTCTTTATCCATTAACTCCATATATGAGTCAGTTACATGTATCATCGCCATCGCATCACTTGCTACAACGTTGAAGTCATTCCCAACTCCGATAAGTATCGGGCTTTTATTTTTTGCAACGTAAATGACATCTGTAGATTCCTGATCCAGTAATGCGATAGCGTATGATCCATCTAATAAATTAAGTGTTTTGAGGAATGCTTCTTCTGTTCCCATTCCTTGCTCTGTAAATTTTTCAAGCAACTGTACAATGACTTCCGTATCTGTATCACTTTGAAAGTGAACATCTTGTAAATAGTTGCTCTTTAACATCATATAGTTTTCAATAACACCATTATGAACCAATGTGAAACGCTTCGATGCGCTTTGGTGTGGATGAGCATTATCACGTGTAGGTTTACCATGTGTGGCCCACCGTGTATGTCCGATTCCTATCTGTGCACTAATATCGCTGTCAATTGCTTCTCTCAAATTGGCTACTCTGCCCTTTTCTTTATATATATGGACACCATCTTTATTGCCTACTGCAATTCCTGCTGAGTCATACCCTCTATATTCAAGCTTTTCTAAGCCTCTTAGTAAAATTTCCTTAGATTCTTCTGTACCTATATATCCTGTAATTCCGCACATAGTCAGGCCCTCCTTAGAATAAGGAGGCAAGCAGCAAATAAACTTAGCCTACTGACTCACCTCTGTAATTTATGCTTTGCACATTTCCTTCCCTTTGTTTACCGAGTTACCTCTGATGTTTTAAGAAAGAAAATACGACTGTGTGCTACAGCCGGGAGGCATCCGCCGAATGTATCGATAAACCTCCACCCCGTCAACTACTTATTGCATAGAAAATTAGTAGTTTGTTTTACTATATTCCATACCATAATTAGTTCAGGCGCTTTGTATTTCGTAGCTTACACGTTCCAATCAATTCTTAATAGAATACATACTACTTAGAGACATCACTTATTTATTAATTAAGGGATAGTTGTTATCGATTATTCAGTTGCTCTTGGTGTTCATCCTGAAAAACGTAGGAATCTCCAATATTATTATCAATCCATAAATTGATCACGTTCCCACTGATGAACTTGTGCCTTGTAAGTATCCCATTCAATTTTTTTAGCCTTTATAAAATGATCAAACAAATGGCTGCTTAGCGCATGCCTAACTACTTTATTTGTTTTTAAGAGTTCAAGTGCTTGATCCAAATTCCCAGGTAAATCAACTATGTTTTTTTCTACACGTTGCTCTTTTGTCATTAAATAAATATTTTGATCAATTGGGTCGGGGACAGCTAGTTTATTCTTAACCCCATCTAATCCAGCAGCTAACATTACTGCCATTGCCAAATATGGATTTGCGGAAGGATCAACACTACGCACCTCAACACGGGTACCTAAACCACGAGATGCTGGGATACGAATAAGTGGCGTTCTATTTCGTGCCGACCACGCCACATAACACGGAGCTTCAAATCCTGGAAGAAGTCGTTTATATGAATTTACAGTTGGATTTGTAATAGCCGTAAAGCTTGTCGCATGTTTTAATATTCCAGCAACAAAGTTCCTAGCAGTGTCGCTAATTTCTAACTCTCCTTCTTCATCATAAAAAACATTTACATTATCTCTGAACAAACTTAGATTACAATGCATTCCGGAACCATTTATCCCATACAGTGGTTTTGGCATAAAGGTCGCGTAAAGACCATGCTTACGTGCAACTGTTTTTACAACCAGTTTAAATGTTTGTATATCATCACATACTTTTAGTGCATTTTGATATTTAAAATTTATCTCATGCTGCCCAGCTGCAACTTCATGATGAGATGCCTCTATTTCAAAGCCCATTCCTTCAAGTTCAAACACAATATCTCGCCTGCAATTCTCCCCAAGATCCATTGGTTCAAGGTCAAAATAGCCGCCTTGGTCATTCACTTCAAGAGTTGGTTCACCTTTCTCATTTAGCTTGAACAAAAAGAATTCAGGTTCAGGTCCTACGTTGAAATCAGTAAATCCTAGATCTTTCATTTCTTCCAAAATCCTTTTGAGATTTGAGCGCGGATCCCCTTCAAACGGCGTACCATCCGGATAATAGATATCGCAAATGAGACGCGCTATTTTACCTTGCTCTACTTTCCACGGCAAAATAATAAATGTACTTAAGTCAGGGTATAAAAGCATATCTGATTCTTCAATAGGTACAAATCCTTCGATTGATGAACCATCAAACATTATTTTATTATCCAATGCTTTTGATAACTGGCCAACTGGAATCTCAACATTCTTAATCTTCCCGAATAAATCTGTAAATTGTAGACGAATGTACCTAATATTTTGCTCTTTCGCAATCTCTAATACTTTTTCTTTATTCATAGTAACATCCCCTCGTTCAGAAATTTTCAGTAAGCGTTAATGTAGTAAGAAATACTTGCTAATCGTATTCCGAATTGTGCCCCCTGATCTAACCTCAATTTGCTTTTGTATAAATTCATTTGATATAAATTCTCTATACCAACAAACTATTCCCTTATCATTCAAAAATAAACTATTACTTGTTATTTTATGTCAAAACCCAACACTCTTTATTGTTAGATAGAACATCATTCATAAACTCTCTTTCTCGCTATTTCGGTTCCTGTTTCATATATTTCGTTTATTATTTTATATTAACAGGATGGTGTTAATTGTATTTAGATTTTCCCGTATAATATTTACACTTTTTTACTTATTCTTATTTTTTAATAGAAAAATACGCCTAGCAACTTAGTTACTGGCGTTTTTAACGTATTTCTGAGGGATTTTTACCTGTGTATTTTTTAAATTGTCTACTAAAAAAATGGAGATCATTGTATCCAAGAGCATATGCAGTTTCCGTCACGGTCATCCCCGAATAATGCAATAAATGCTCCGCTCTCTTTATTCGCGAGCTAACGATGTGGAACTTTATAGTATGGCCCATATATTGCTTGAATTTCTGGGAAAAGTACTGTGGAGAAAGATTTGCTCTTACTGCTAGACTAGCAATTGAATGCCGCTCACTCGGATGGACTTGAACATAATTCGCGATTTCTTGTATGGTTTCCAAAAGACTGTTACTAATTTCGAGTACTTCTTTTTCTTTTTCTTGGTCTTCCCTTAATAAGTGTATCATCAATTGCTTTAATATAAGTTTGGCCTCGATTTCCGAACCATATTCTTTTATTAAGCACAATCTAATATATTGAGTTAATAACGATTCGAAACTAATCGTATTACCAATTATCCGATGGGCTGAAGGAGTTATCAGTGAAGTTACAGTTATGTCGAAATGTATATAGGTTAATTTAAGACGATTTTGAGGACTTTGTGTAGCTGACGTTTGATCCCCTGGCTTGAATAGGAAACAATGTCCTTTTGCTACGTCGTATGATTTCCCGTTAAGCACTAACTTCCCTTCGCCAGACCAAATATAAAATAAATCATAATTAGGTATTCGATTTTCTCGTTTCTTCCACTGCCAGTTTGGCTCACAATGAATAGTGCCATAAAAGGGCTTCAAAACGAAATCAGATGGATTTATGTTTAGCATACACTTCTCCCCTCATATGTTTGTCAGACTTTTTATTATCATATTTTCTGAATTCTTGTATATGAAATTTATATAATAAGAATTTGGGATTACACAACCTCAATTATATTCTACTAACATGTTTTTCATGACCGTATACTCCTCCAAATTAACAAGAATTTATTCCCCCAGTGGTCTTGTAATAACGCCCGTTGACAGTTAGGAAAATAATAGAATAATATCCATACCTATAAATATAATAAGTTTAATGGTAATAAAAAATAGACACGCAGGTATAAAATCCCAATCCATATTATTTACAACCGCTTTATTACTAAAAAAAACATTGTAGCAATTATTTTCGCTACAATGTTTTTTAAGACTATTTAGTTTGCGAATGAATATCATCCCAATAATGCCTTATCGCTCGTTAACTTTTCTCCACGGATGCGTTGGAATTCATCCATCAATTTAGCAATCGTCAAATCTTGTTTCTCTTCGGCTTCAACTTCAAAAATAATTTGTCCCTTATCCATCATAATGAGCCTATTTCCTAGATCAAGCGCTTGCTGCATATTGTGGGTTACCATAAGCGTTGTCAGTTGATCTTTCTCTACAAGCAGTTTGGTTAAATCCGTAATCAATGCCGCTCGCGCTGGGTCTAAGGCGGCTGTATGTTCATCAAGTAATAAAATGGATGGTTGTGTAAAAGTAGCCATTAACAATGAAAGTGCCTGCCGCTCTCCGCCAGAAAGGGTACCAACTTTTGCATTTAGTCGGTTTTCCAGATTTAAGTGAAGCGTTTCAAGCGATTCACGGAAAAACACTCGCCGCTTCTTATCCACGCCTTTTTTCAGCCCGCGCGTTTTATTTCGTGAATAAGCCATTGCAAGGTTTTCCTCAATTGTCATAAGTGGAGCAGTTCCAGCCATTGGATCTTGGAACACTCTTCCAATCTTCTGAGAGCGTTTAAATTCGGGTAATTTCGTAACATTTTTACCGTCAATTCTAATGTCTCCAAAATCAGGAGACAAAGCACCAGAAATCATATTCAACATAGTTGACTTTCCTGCACCGTTACTGCCAATCACAGTAACAAAATCGCCGGGGTTCAACTTCAGATTGATTTGGTCCAGTGCAATTTTTTCATCTGGCGTTGCTTCATTAAAAATCTTATTGATCTGTTCGAGTTTTAGCAACGGCGATATCCTCCCTCTTCAATACCGATATATTAAAGTTCAGCTAAAACGTTCTTTATGACGTTTTAATTTCCTTTTTTTCTCTCTTCTCTTTTCAAAGTATTGGGGTAGTATCAAAGCAATAATTACAATCACTGCTGTAATTAATTTCATATCCCCTGAATCGAGAAAGTCTACTCTTAGCGCAAGTCCTAGAACAATTCTGTAGATAATCGCACCTGCAATAACCGCCAATGTTGTTCGCATAATCGTTTTTGTACCAAAGATGGCCTCTCCAATAATAACTGAAGCTAAACCAATGATAATCATCCCTATCCCCATACCTACGTCAGCAAACTTTGAATACTGAGCGATCAATGCGCCAGAGAAAGCTACAAGTGCATTAGAAAATCCAAGTCCAATAATGACAAGCGTATCCGTATTAGCTGATAAGCTTCTAATCATTTTTTTATTATCACCGGTTGCTCTTATCGCAAGACCCACTTCAGTTTGCAGGAACCAATCTACGATAAATTTAATCACCAATGTAATAATTAACATAATAAACAACGTGCCCCATGTCGAGGGCAAATGTTCAAGGCCTAGCATGCTGAAAAACCGATTGAACGCATCATCAATCCCAAGGTTTCCCCAGAATGCATAAAACTTACTAAATATTGTTTCTGCGTTCAATAACGGAATATTGGGGCGGCCAATTGAGCTTTCAGAGGTCAACCCCATAATTCTTAAATTTATGGAATAGAGTGCAATCATCATTAATATACCTGAAAGTAACGGATTAATTTTTCCTTTTGTATGTAAAAGCCCCGTGATACACCCTGCAATAAAACCTATAATTATTGCAGCAACCGTAGCTATTCCGGGATGGTAACCAAAAATTATCATTGTTGCAGCAACAGCTGCTCCTGTTACAAAACTTCCGTCCACCGTCAAATCTGGGAAATCAAGCACTCGGAATGAAAGATACACGCCAAGTGCCATTATTGCATAGATGATCCCTTGCTCAACAGAACCAAAGACAGCTGAAAACATAAAGAGTCATCTCCTAATCATTCGTTAAATTCAGCGTTCCACACATCTTTAATTTCAAGACCTATTGTATCCGCAGTTTCTTTATTCATAACAAACTTTAATTTTTGCGGAACTTGAACCGGTATTTCTGAAGGTTTGCTCTCTCCTTTTAGAATCTTGACAGCCATTTCCCCTGCCTCATAACCGATGTCATAAAATTCAAATCCAAATGTAGCCAAACCGCCTCGATCAACAGAGTCAAATTCTCCAACCATCATTGGTATTTTATTTTCATTTGCAACTGAAACTACTGATTCAAGTGCTGAAACTACCGTATTATCCGTAATAATATAGAACGAATCAACTTTACCAATCAATGATTCCGTTGCCTGTTTTACATCTGCAGAAGTAGCAACTGAAGCATCAACAACAGTCATATCCATATCACTTATAATTTCCTTAACAGCCTCTACTTGGGCTACAGAGTTTTGTTCTCCCGAGTTGTAAACCATACCGATTTTGCTTGCTCCCAATTCTTCTTTTAGAAACTTCATCGTATTTGAAATCGCATCAGGATGATTATCGATTGTTCCTGTTACATTTCCTCCTGGATTTTCCATCGATTCAACTAATTCAGCACCCACCGCATCAGTTACTGATGTAAATACAACCGGAATTTCTTGCGTTTCACTTATTATGGCTTGTGCGCTCGGAGTCGAGTTCGCAAAAACCAAATCTACTCCTGAAGTGGCAAGTTTTTGTGCGATTGAAGTATTTACGCTTTTGTCATTTTGGGCATTATTAACATCATATTCCACGTCAAGTCCCGCATCTTCCAAAGCTTTTTTAAAGCCTTCAAAAGCTGCATCTAAAGATGGATGTTCAACTATTTGAGTGACACCCACTTTGTATTTTTCTTCAGAGGAGCCTTCTGTTTCATTTACCTTGTTATCATCTTCACCACAAGCTGAAAGAATTAGCGTAGCACCCAAAACCGCCATTAGCAGCTTTTTCCAATTGCTCTTCATCAATAAATTTCCCCCTCTTTAATCGGAACTACTTATAATTGTTTGTAGTTGATTCCAATCTAGAATTTTCTTAATGCTACAACTACTATGGTAGATAGTCAACAACATTTCAATTGTTTGGATATCTTAAACGCTTCCATTGCTAGTTTCAAATAAAATCTAAACGAAACTTCTAAAAAACTTTTAAGTTGCTTTAAAATAACAACAAAACAACAATGACTAAATAAGCCTCCATGGTTTTTTGTTTATTTTTAATCACTATTCACTAACTTCCGTTTGCCATTCCTCTTTTATTTCTATCCCTATTTTCTCAGCAGTTTCTTCATTAACTTCAAAGGTCAACGATTGTGGTGTTTGAACGGGTAAACTAGCCGGTTCATTTCCTTCTTTAAGAATTTCCACAGCCAACTCTCCAGTTTGATAACCCAAATCAAAATATTCAAATCCATATGCCGCCAAACCACCACGTTTAACAGAGTCTAATTCGCCAACCATCATAGGTAATTGATTGGCCACAGCTACTTCAATAACAGATTCAAGTGCTGATACGACTGTATTATCTTTAATAATATAGAACGAATCGATTTTTCCAACTAATGATTCCGTTGCTTGTTTTACTTCTGCTGATGTGGATATTGTTGCCTCGAATATCGTTAAACCCATATCCTTTGCTAATTCATTTACCTTATCAGCTTGAACACGCGCGTTTTGCTCACCCGAATTATATACAATTCCCACATTTTTAGCGCCTAATTCCTCCTTCAAGAACTTCAGCGTATTTGGAATTACTTCAGGATGTAAATCAATTGTCCCCGTTAAATTTCCACCGGGTTTTTCAAGAGATTCAACTAGCTCAGCACCTACAGGGTCTGTAACAGATGTAAATATAATTGGTACATCTTGTGTGGCACTAGCGGCAGCTTGTGCGCTTGGTGTTGAGTTTGCAAAAATTAGATCTACTTCTGAGTTCACGAGTTTTTGTGCAATTGAAGTGTTTGCACTTTGGTCATTTTGGGCATTGTTTACATCATATTCTACATCAAGCCCTGCGTCTTCTAACGCTTGTTTAAAACCGCCATAAGCTGCATCTAAAGATGGGTGTTCAACAATTTGAGTGACGCCCACTTTATATTTCTTTGTAGTTGGATCGTCTTTTTTATCCCCATCATCACCACATGCAACTAGTATTAACGTAGCACCGATAATCACCATCAATGCCTTTCTCCATTTGTTTCTCATTGCTTTCCCCCTATTCAATCGGAACCAAGAGATTATCTACAGTTAATTCCGACTTGTAAATTTTCTTAATGCTACATCGACTATGAGTGATAGTCAATAACATTTTAATTGTTCAACTCATTTAAGCGCTTACATCGTGTTTTTTCAACCTCATTTGTCTTAAATCATGTTGGCTCTAGGCATCGATTAATACTGAGTTGAAGTTTCATTTTTAGTTGGTGGGATGTGAATTGCTTGTCCGATTAAGCCCTCCACTGCCTCAAGTAGACTTTCATTAATTCCCGGGTGTGCATACGTGGGGAATTTTATATCCTCCTCTTTCGCAACCATTTCCAATTGCTGTACAAATGTACCTGCCATTTCAAGAGCCCCTTCACCAATCATATGAATGCCGACGATAATATCGGTTGATGAATCGGAAATCACTTTAATAAAACCTTCTTTTTTATTGGTGATTGCCGCGTAGCCATTCCCCCTAAGTGAAAATTGACTGATACGTACCTTCAATTCAAGTTCCCTTATATTTTGTTCAGTAAGACCGACAGAAGCAATTGGAGGTATTGAGTGGACTACAACTGGTATAAAAGTTAAGTCAACTTCCGGCTTTCCTCCTGCAATCGCTTCAACAGCGGTTTTACCCTGCTTAATCGCTTTAACCGCTAAGAGTGGACCTTCCGTTACATCACCAACAGCATAGATGGAAGGAATCGATGACTCCATATTTTCATTTATTTTAATGAATCCTTCTTCTGTCTGTCCGATTCCCATACGACTAATTCCAACGGACTCCACATTCGGCTTCCTAACGCCAGATGAATATAGATGGCTCCCGCTTATTGTCGCATCATCTTTATTATTCGTGTTATAAGTGACTAAAACTCCCTCATCAGTTTCAGCCGTCGACAAGATGACTGCATCCTTAATTATGCTTATTTTGCGCCTCTTGAATAATCGCTCTAATTCCTTTTTAATGGATTCATCCAATTCCTGGGGTGTTTCTCTCGCAATTAATATACTTATCTTCGATCCCAATGCAGCAAAACTTGATGCGACTTCTAGTGCGATATAATCCTGCCCAATTACTATAAGGTGCTTCGGCACTGTCTGCAGTTTAAATATCTCGTCTGCCAACAAAACGCTCGTACCGCCCCCCTTCAAGTCTAAAGGCACGACTGGGGAACTACCCGTTGCAATGATTATCTGTTCAAATTTATATATATCAAACTGGTGCCCATTTTCCACGCCAATTCTGTCAATGGAAAGGAATGAAGCCTTACCACGGATGACCTCAATTCTATTTTCTCTACATAAATTCTCTATCCCTAATTTTAGGTCTTCGATCACCTTTGTTTTATATACAAGAAGTTTTTGTATATTAAACGAGTTTTCGCATACATCGATTCCTAGTTCCTCAAAACGATCGATTTCCGACCGTTTTCTAGCCGCGTGGGTAAAGACTTTCGACGGGATACATCCTTGGTGCAAGCAAACTCCGCCCATATCTGCTTGTTCTATCAACGTAACCGATAAACCCAGTTGGGCAGCGCGAATCGCTGCAGTGTAGCCACCTGGCCCTCCTCCGATAATAACAAGTTCACGCTCTTGACTAAGTTCACCAACAACCATGTTAAATCAACTCCATCATTAGTTTATATGGTTGTTCGATTAGGCTGGCAAAACAATTGGTAAAGGCGACAGCAGTCGATCCGTCGGCAACACGATGGTCAAATGACATGGAAATCGTCATCACATGACCTATGACAATTTCATCGTCTTCATTAACAATCGGTCGTTTTCTCGTTTTATGAAAGGAGATAATCGCTGTCTCCGGGTGATTAATAATTGGGGTTGCGCCCGTGCTACCTAGCGGACCAACATTACTCATTGTAAAGGTGCTGTGCTGCATTTCAGAAGGCTTTAATTTTCCAGCCAAAGCTTTCTCGGTCAATCCCTTTACTTCTTGATGAATCTCTTTAATAGATTTTTGATCAGCATCGAAAACGACTGGGACGAGTAAACCATTAGCTGTATTGGTTGCGAACCCAATATGGTAATTTTTCTTCAATATAATTCGATTATTTTCTTCATCAAGTTCGGCATTAAATATTGGAAATTCTTTCAATGAAATCACTAGTGCTTTAATGAAAAATGCAGGAATAGTGATTGACTCCCCCGCATTTTTCAAGTCTTCACGTATTTTCAGTAGATTCGTCATGTTCACTTCATCGAAATGAGTGACGTGTGGAATTGTAAAGAACGATTTCGTCATCTTTTCCGCAATTTGTTTACGTATTCCCAAAAAAGGGATTTCGTTGGACGCCTCTTTTTCTTTGACCTTTGGAACATCAATCATAGATTCTTTTCCTATTTTCCCTTCTTTAATAAACCGATGTACATCTTTTTCTGACACCCGCCCTGAAGGATCCGTGGGAACGATATCTTCAATATTTATGTTGTTGTCACGTGCAATTTTGCGGGTGTAGGGTGCAGCTAGTACCCGGTTAAATAAAGTTATCGAGGGCTTCTCTTTCGATTTGGTCGCGGTAGGTAACTCTTCTTTTGGACGTTTCTTTACTGACTGCGTATTATCGTCTTCAACAATATATATAAGACTAGTTCCTACTTGGACTGTTTCACCAATATTGATAATAATCTCTTTTACTGTTCCTGAACAAGGCGAGGGAAGTTCAGCAGTCATTTTATCCGTCAACACTTCAACAAGCGGCTGATCTGCTACAACTCGGTCACCAACTTTTACAAAGTATTGAACAATTTCACCCTCGCTCATTCCTTCACCAATATCATGCAATTTTACCTCAAGCACTTTATCCCCCCATTTAAAAGTTGACTGTTTTTTCGATGCCTTCAAGAACACGAGCAGGTGTAGGAACATAATGATCTTCCAATGCAAAAAGTGGAACAGGAACATCGAACCCCGTCACCCGTTCTACAGGTGAACGTAAATATAGAAATGAGGTGTCGTTGATAATTGAGACGACATCATTGCCAAGGCCCCCGGTGGCGTGGGCTTCATGGACAATAACTACCCTACTTGTTTTCTGCACGGACTTTGCAATAATGTCACGGTCTATTGGATAAAGCGTACGAAGATCAATGATTTCACAGCTGATGCCTTTTTTTGTTGCTCTTTTAGCCGCAGATTCGGCTACGGTAACCATTGCTCCCCATGCGATAATTGTTACATCTGTTCCTTCTCGCACTATTTTCCCTTTTCCGATTTCAATCAAATATTTACCGATTGGGACCTCTTCTCTTTGTGCTCGGTAATTCCTCATATTCTCCAAAACAAGCACGGGATCCGGATCTTCCATTGCGGCAATTAAGAGGCCTTTTGCATCGTATGGACTCGATGGACAGACTACTTTCAATCCCGGCATATGCGTGAAAAGTGCCTCTGTACTATCCGAGTGAATATCCGGTGCCCGTATACCAGCTCCGTATGGGGCACGGATTACCATTGGCACAGTAAAATGACCCATCGTCCGCATTCGTATACGTGAAACGTGAGTCATAATTTGCTCATATGCAGGGTAGATAAAACCAAGAAACTGTATTTCCGCAACTGGTCTAAAACCGTTCACGGCGAGACCTATAGACGCACCGATAAGACCCGCTTCAGAAAGCGGCGTATCGACAACTCGCTCGTCCCCGAAAATATCATAAAGCCCATCCGTGGCACGAAAGACTCCGCCGTTTTTGCCGATATCCTCCCCTAGTACAAGAATTCTATCATCCTCTTCAAGCATTACCTTCATTCCATCATTGATTGCTTGGACCATCGTCATCAGTCGGATTATTTCGTTATTTTGGAGTGATTTTTGCAGTTCAGTCGCCATATCACTGCCCCCTCAAATGTTCAAGATATGATTCCTTTTGGTCTGCGAGTTGAGCCGGCATCTCCGCAAAGACATTGTCAAAAAGATCTTCGGCATTGGCGGCTGGATATTGTTCCATTGCTATTACCGCCGCTTCAATTTCCTGCTCTGTTTGTTCTCTAACTTCCGTTTTCCATTCTTCATCCCAATAGCCGTAGTTCTTCATAAACTTTTCCAGTCGTAACAGCGGATCAACAAATTTTGCCCCTTGCTCCTCAGTGCGATATTTCGTTGGATCATCAGCTGTCGTATGGGCTCCGGTTCGCCATGTAACAGCCTCTATCAAAGTCGGCCCTTGTCCACTTCTTGCAAATTCAAAAGCTTTTTTGGTTTCAAAAAAGACTACAAAACAATCATTTCCATCAATCCGGATCCCGGGCATTCCATAGGCCAAGGATTTTTGTGCGATTGTAGCAGAGTTCATTTGTCTTTCTATTGGAACAGAAATCGCATACCCATTATTCTGGTTAAAAAAGACAACAGGTACTTTGAACACACTGGCGAAATTCAATCCTTCGTGAAAATCCCCTTCCGACGTTGCACCGTCCCCAAAATAAGTAATTGCTCCATTATTTGTTCCTTTTCTCTTCTCTGCCCACGCCGCGCCAACTGCATGCGGTATTTGCGTAGCGATGGGAACAGCTGGTGGAAATATCTTTTTTCCTTTGGGAGGTACACAACCCTCGACCCGGCCATTCCAATACATATACGTTCGAACCATATCTGCTCCGTATGTTAATGTCGCACCATGATCACGGTAGGTAGGAAAAATCCAGTCATCTGAACCAAGGGCAAGCGCGCTGCCCACCTGTGAAGCTTCTTGTCCCTCAAAGGGGGCGTAAGTTCCAAGTCGACCTTGTCGCTGTAAGTTAATCGCCTTTCGATCAAATGTCCTAATTCGAACCATATTATAATAAAGATCCTTTGCCAGCTTGTCATTTATCAATTCCTCATAAGACGAATCAATTAAAAACCCCTCATCATCCATAACTGTTTTAATCGGGTAATCAAGTTCCATACAAATTACCTCCACTTACGATTATTTGCGAATTGACCATTTTGGTTTAACGGATGGCGTGTAAAAATCATTCCGTCGACCACTCATTTCCATCCTTTTTTCACACATCTTATTTGCTGATTCCATTGTGCAAGTTCCACTAATTTCAGCCTGTTTAAAAACTTCCAAAATCGCATCATAAATATGTTTTGTCTTCGCGAGCACACGGTCGTGATTAATACCATATAACTCATCAGCCACTTGGATTAGTCCACCGGAATTGATAATATAATCCGGAGCATAAAGGATTCCTTTTTCTTGTAGTTTCTTTCCATGACTTTCATGTAATAGTTGATTGTTCGCAGAACCGGCTATCGCTTTTACTTTGAATTGATTTATTGTGTTGTCATTGATAATTCCACCAAATGCGCAGGGGACGAACACGTCAGCTTCTTGAGAATAAATCTCTTCACGATCTACGACTTTTACTTTCCCCTTTGTTGTCTTCGCTTTTTCTTTGATTGCTTTCAAACTTTCCCCATTAATATCCGTAACGTAAAGATCGGCACCTGCTTCAAGTAATCCACAAGCAACTTTGAACCCTACTTTACCAAGGCCTTGTACAGCATAAGTAATTCCACCCAATTCACTTTTTCCGAAAAGCGTCTGATTAGCCGCTTTTATGCCATACAAAACACCCTTAGCTGTTGGGATGGAAGAATCTCCACCACCGCCATATACTTCGGGTACACCTACAACGCAATTTGTTTCTTTCATAACATGGATGAAGTCCTCCATCGTTGTCCCCATATCTGTACCAGTATAAAATCGTCCGCCAAGTGAATTAACGAATTGACCAAATGAACGGAATAATTCGGGTGTTTTATCTGTATTGGGGTCACCGATAATCACTGCTTTTCCTCCCCCAAAATCAACATCCGAGGCAGCACATTTATAACTCATTCCTTTTGATAGTCGAAGAACATCCTCTAACGCATCGTCCATAGTCTCATAGGGTTGCATGCGACATCCTCCAAGTGCAGGTCCTAAAGTTGTATTATGAATCGCTATAATAGCACGCAAGCCAGTTGCTGGGTCATTACAGAAAATAACTTGTTCATGATCAGCCATCATGTCGAAAAGGTCTGAACTTCCAATCATTGACGACTCTTCTACTAATTTCATTAGAAATCCCCCTTAGGATTTAAAACCTAGGTTAAAGAGTATGGTCCCTCTCATTTAAAATTAAAGCTGCTTCCACTCTTTCAGCTATGATTGATTTTGGCAATATTACCTGGGTTACTTCACCTTCGCCAATTAATTTCAACTGATTATAAGCCTTAACTTTGGTCACGACAAAACCCCCTCGTACCTCATCCAAGGTCGCAGTAATCCTCACCATTGAACCTAGCGGTGAAGGTGAAAAATGCTTAAGTTGAACAGATGAACCCATACCTTCTTCATGACTTTCTAAATATGGGAGAATGATTTTTCGAGATACCCATTCCATGTGATAGGTCATTGCCACCGTTGAATAAACAGGGTGCACGATTACACCCTCAAACGCTGCAAACATTTCTTCTGTCACTCTAATTTCGATTGTTTCTTTACGGCCTACTTCCATTCCCGCTTTCATAAACCACACACCTCACCAAAAGACATTATTGAGTTCTACGAATATATGAAAAAAAATTCAACCTATAAACCGAATAATCCGTCAATTAGAGCGAAAACCCTCTAATCTATTCTTTATATTCATTGTTCATGGAGCTTATTTCCTCTTCCCACCCCACGAAAGTATCTCTTTTTCATCCAGTATCTCCTGTTCATAATACCGCCACTTCTTTCTTAAATATCCATATCCTTTTGTCGTACGGTAATCTTTATTATCCAGTCGACTAAGGGTCTTTTTTTCCTCTGCATCCATCTTCCGTATATGTTTTCGATTGACAATCCAAATATCAACGACTGGTTCTCGGCGCATAAAATTTTCCTGCGCTAGAACAAGTGCCATATCCTCATTCGGAGCGAGCAGGCTGAATTGATGTTGAAATGTAGAATTAAGTGTTCTCTTACTAAAAACTTCATATTCCTGATAAAATGTTTTTTCTCCGGCCATCTTTACCGATTCCTCCTCTACAACGATAGTAAACGGAAAGGTATTGTAAATCCTAATTGGACTTGGCTTTACCTTACAGTTGCACTTAGTGCATCGCGTACCCAAGCATTATTTTCATAAGATGTTCGCCGTAAGTTTAATCGTGCCTGAGAACGCGGTCCCCCGTTTCGAATTATTTTGATGAATTCCGTCCAATCTGGTTGCTTGTATGTCCATATTTTACTGTCCTCATCATAATTAATCGTTGGGTCTGGAATTGTGAGTCCAAGTGATAGAATACGAGGAACGTATTTATCAAAAAAGGTCTGTCTGAACCCTTCATTAGTTTTAGTCCGGATCCTATATTTAATCGTCAAATCCTGTTTTGAAGAACCGGTCGTTTCTTTACTCGCGGGTCCAAAGAACATCAGTAAGGCTTCCCACCAACGATTTAGCGCCTCTTGGATCATCGCTTGTTGTTCTTCAGTGCCTTCCACGAGTGCAAGGACAATCGATTCTCCGTGCTGTGCATGGAAAACTTCCTCAGCACAAATACGCTTCAATGCTCTTGCATAAGGCCCATAAGAAGCCCCCAGCATATCGGTTTGCGTAATGATTGCTGCTCCGTCAACTAGCCAACCAATAATGCCTGCATCCGCCCATGTTTTCGTTTCCATATGAAAAACATTATGGAACTTCAAGTCTCCTTTGAACAAATCCTGCATTAAATCACCACGGTTTTTTCCGTATGGCTGAAGCAAATCCTCAGTGACGCGTAACAGTAACTGTCCGTGACCCATTTCATCCTGTACTTTTGCCATAATGCCAAGCTTTCGATTCAGCGAAGGAGCTTTCGGTACCCATTCTTTCTCGGGAAGGGCCCCCATGATTTCACTCATTCCATGCATAGATATTAATCGAATCAATGTGAGCCTATATTCTTCTGGCATCCAATCATCAGCCTCAATCTTTCCCCCCGCCTCAATACGTTCCATAAAGTGTGCAAGACGTTCTTTTTCCATATTGTTTAATCCAGTCATTCAAAATCCTCCTTCTATTAATCTATGCAACATCGGCACGACGTATAATAGAAATTATTAAAACCCGATGCTTTGCGATTGTATATCGCTAGCATTCGGGTTTATTTTTCCCACGTATTACTTTAAGCGTGATTTGAGGGGATATAGTAAGCTATGCTCATCTGCGATAAGTTATGCATGGTTGCAGGATTATACGTCAGAAATCATGTTAATTTCTTATAGTACTCTACCATTCCAGGATGTTCTTTTAGCTCACTAATCCCCTTATCACTTATTGAATAAACACCTCTTTCAACTCTGTCAAACCATTCATCATAGTTCTTATTAAGAATTCGAGTAGTTTTTTCACCTGTTCCAATTTCACGCAACGCCTTAGGAGATAAAGGCCCATGCTGAATTAAACAACAAGCGATATGGATACAAGTTTCTTTATAGGCAGTCATGATTTTCAATTTATTACTTCCACCAATATTAAAATCTCCGGTCCTGCCTTTAATCTCCTTCAGCAAACTATCCCGTCTCTTCTTGCTACGTTGCTTGCTTTTTACTCGATCAAAAGGAACCGGATGGTGAATTACTTTTATTTGCTCCTCATTCTGCTTGAAAGATATAACGAGTAGTCCCACTTCTAACCTTCTCATTAAATAACAAATATCCCGCCATTTCTGAGACCGTAGGCTATAATTCGGCTTTGGAATGGCCACATATACTTGATCCGTCAATCGCTGTCTTTTAGTCGCTTGCATAACAAGGTCCAAATTTAACCTCAGTTTTAATTCAACGATAATCAGTTCGTCACCTCGTAACGCCGCTACATCACAGTCGTTAACCTCTCCGTAAACGTCATACCCCTGTTCAGTAAAATGCTTTTTAATAGGTTCATATAAATCAACTTCATATAATTTCATATCATTATCTTTCAAAAGGATAACCCCCACTTCAATACCATCAAGGTCTAAGCATACCATTATTTGTATTAGTAAGTGAAGGTTAAAAGTCTATGTTACTTCGACATCATTAATGCTTTCGTATCGTGGCCTTTAAATTTAATAGTCAATTTAATTGTCGTATAATCCATAACTTCAAAAGTTTCCGAGGCTTTCTTAATTAGATCCTCTTCGGCCATATCGGGTTCAAAGTCAAGTTCTTCGAAAACAGACTCAAGTTTATCCATTGCCTCGTCGCCATGCAAATATAGATCCTCTCCTTTATTTTCATACACTGCTTCTGTCTTATCACGTTTTTCTTCATAATTAACAATAAGCATGCCTTTCATTTCCTTTGTGTCAGCTTCCAAATTAAAAATGATAAAACCATACTTACTTCCAAGTGATTCTGTCGATGAATCTTCCTCATCAGAATCCTTTGTCACTATATTTTGATTGCTACAAGCGCCCATAATCAGCACGGTAGTAATAATAATACCCATCAATAGCTTAATTCTTTTATTCATACTCCTCATCCCTTCTCAATTCCGCGGAAAAACTAGACATCATTAATCTAACCGACGGAAGGATTGGTTATACAAAATCGAGTAGGAGGGAGTGATTAACTCCCGACCTCTCACACCACCGTACGTACCGTTCGGTATACGGCGGTTCAATTAAGATTGATGACGCAAAACTTCATAACGTGATGATAAACTTTTGAGCCCTTGATGATTCCAATAGGAAT
>NZ_JAHNZW010000027.1:0-19744 GCF_026931025.1 Sporosarcina sp. G11-34
GATTTCCCATTACGCAAGTAAGTAAGATCCCTCAAAGAAGATGAGGTTGATAGGTCCGGGGTGTAAGTGCGGCGACGTACGTAGCTGACGGATACTAATTGATCGAGGACTTAACCACTACAATTAAAAAGGTCTAGTTGGTTACAAATTTTAATACACTAATGTCTGTTTTATCCAGTTTTGAGCGAACAAGCTCAAAGAGTCTGGTGGCGATAGCGAAGAGGTCACACCCGTTCCCATACCGAACACGGTAGTTAAGCTCTTCAGCGCCAATGGTAGTTGGGGGTATCCCCCTGCAAGAGTAGGACGTTGCCAGGCGTTTTAAAAAGTCATTACCTTTATGGTAATGACTTTTTTGTTATATGGATCTAAAATTCTAAGTCTGTTTGCTTCATATAATTAGGAATTCTTGTAATTTCATTAACTTTAGCCTAAAGTAAGAACTAAGCTAATTGAAGCGACGTTCTTATTAATGGAAGTAATTCATGTTTTATCTATGAAAAATGGAATAACTAAGTCCAATTGATGAATGATTATTAGGAGAAAACATTTTCAACGGTATGATTATCCTCTAAAATGATTGAAGAACTTGTTCAGTGAATAGTAAGAATATATACATTAATATAGAGTTCCTTGACAGCTTGAATGCACGCTGATACTATCTTAATAATATTCAAATGAATCTAGGGGGCAAAAATAGATGTGGGAATCAAAATTTGCACGTGAAGGATTAACATTCGATGACGTGTTACTAATACCCGGACCATCCGAGGTACTTCCTAAGGACGTATCTTTAGCAGTTGATTTGACGGAGAAGATTAAATTAAGCATACCTGTGATCAGTGCTGGTATGGATACGGTAACCGAGTCTAAGATGGCGATTGCTATGGCAAGGCAAGGTGGCCTTGGGGTCATTCATAAGAATATGAGTATTGAAGAACAGGCTGAACAAGTTATAACAGTAAAGCGTTCAGAAAACGGAGTTATTACAAATCCATTTTACCTAACGCCGGAACATCAGGTTTTCGATGCCGAGCATCTTATGGGAAGATACCGTATTTCAGGTGTTCCAATTATTAATAATGAAGAAGAATTAAAATTAGTAGGTATTATTACAAACCGTGATATGCGCTTTATCCAAGACTATTCACTTCTTATTGAAGACGTGATGACGAAAGAAAATCTTGTGACGGCTCCAGTAGGTACGACGCTTGCGGACGCAGAAAAGATTTTGCAACAATATAAAATTGAAAAACTTCCTATCGTCGATGATGAAGGAATCTTGAAAGGCCTTATTACAATTAAGGATATCGAGAAAGTGATTGAGTTCCCGAATGCGGCAAAAGACAAGCACGGTCGACTACTTGTAGGAGCCGCAGTAGGAGTTACTTCAGATACTATGGTTCGTGTTGAAAAACTTGTAAATGCAGAGGTAGATGTGGTTGTTATTGATACTGCACATGGTCACTCGAAAGGTGTTCTTGATACAGTAGCACAAATTAGAAAAGAATATCCGGACTTAGATATTATCGCTGGTAACATAGCGACAGCTGAAGGTGCACGTGCGCTTTATGAAGCTGGTGCTGACGTTGTTAAAGTTGGAATTGGTCCCGGTTCAATATGTACTACGCGTGTCGTAGCGGGCGTTGGGGTTCCACAAATTACAGCTATTTATGAATGTGCTAGTGAAGCACGTAAACAAGGAAAAACAATGATTGCTGATGGTGGAATTAAATATTCTGGTGATATCGTTAAAGCACTTGCGTCTGGTGGACATGTCGTTATGCTCGGCAGCCTTCTTGCAGGTACGACAGAAAGCCCAGGGGAAACAGAAATTTTCCAAGGACGTCGATTCAAAGTATATCGTGGTATGGGTTCAATCGGGGCAATGGAACGTGGCTCAAGGGATCGTTATTTCCAAGATGAAGCTAAAAAACTTGTACCAGAAGGAATCGAAGGCCGACTTCCATACAAAGGGCCGCTTTCAGATACAATTCATCAACTGATTGGTGGAATACGTGCGGGTATGGGATACTGTGGTACGAAAGATCTTCACGACCTGCGTGAAAAAGCTCAATTCGTCCGTATGACAGGTGCGGGATTACGTGAAAGCCACCCACACCAAGTTCAAATTACAAAAGAAGCGCCAAACTACTCAATTTCATAATTTGGTTAAAGAATAAAGGAACTTTAGCACCTTTCCTGCGTCTATATATGGAGCGGGAAGGTGCTTTTTTACCTTGACTTGGCAAGTATTTTCTTACGATGGAAGCAGAACTTTATGCTGAATAAAGTTGGTAATCTTTGATTCCCATGGCGCATTGGATTTATGGTAAAATGATTAAAGGAAATAGCAATAACGGAGGTTGTACGGTGAAGATGAAAATTAAATTTAAAAAGTATATAGCACTAGTTGTTATACCACTTTTATTGATTATGACAGTTGGAACAGTTCCAGCGCTCGCTGATGAAAGATTAGGCATCCATGTTGATGGGGCAATTCTAATTGACGCGGATAGCGGAAAAATACTATACGAAGAAAATGCGGATACACCACTAGGCATTGCAAGTATGACGAAAATGATGACAGAGTATATTCTTTTCGAATCGATTGAAGCAGGTAAGATTACTTGGGACCAAGAATACAAAGTGAATGACTATACATATGCTATTTCACAAGACAGAAGTCTAAGTAACGTTCCACTTCGTAGAGATGGTACATATACAATTCTTGAATTGTATGAGTCTCTTGCAATTTATTCTGCGAACGCTTCAACGATTGCTATTGCCGAAACAATTGCAGGTACCGAAACCGAGTTTTTAAAACTCATGAATGCAAAAGCTGAAGAACTTGGCTTAACGGATTATAAATTCGTCAACACGACGGGTTTGAATAACAACCATCTTCAAGGAATGCATCCACAAGGTACAGGTCCCCAAGACGAGAACGTTATGCCGGCAAAGTCAGTTGCTAAGCTTGCATATCATTTACTAAAAGATTATCCGGAAGTTCTTGATACGACAAGTATAAATACAAAACTTTTCCGTGAAGGTACTCCAGATCAAATTAAAATGGATAACTGGAACTTTATGCTTCCTGGTTTTGTCTATGAATATGAGGGCGTTGACGGTCTTAAAACAGGGACGACAGAATTTGCAGGACATAGCTTCACAGGGACTGCAAAGCGCGATGGAAAAAGAGTGATTGCAGTTGTTATGAAAGCAGTCGATGCAAAAGGTAAAGGCTCATATAAAGCGAGATTTGACGCAACACGCGCATTATTTGATTACGGATTTAGCCAATTTTCAGTTGAAGAATTTGTTCCGGCGGGATATGAATTTAAGGATCAAAAAAGCCTTGACGTGAGTAAAGGTAAAAAAGGTTCCGTGGCAATCGCAGTGAAAGAACCGATGCGTATGATGGTTAAAACGAGTGAAAAAGATTTGTATAAACCTGAGTTAATAATTGACGAGAAAAAGCTAACGAAAGATACACTGCAAGCACCTATCAAAAAAGGTGCGGTCGTTGGTCAAGCGAAACTAGTTAAGTCTGAAGGAACAGATTACGGATTTATCGATTCCAATCAAGGAACAACAGACGTTGTTACAACGGTTGCTGTTGAAAAAGCAGGTTGGTTTTCATTGACGATGCGTGCAATCGGTGATTTCTTCTCGGGCGTTTGGACAAGTTCAATTGATTTCGTTAAAGGGTTATTCAAATAAGTATGAGGCGGTGGATCTTAACTAGATCCACCGCCTTTTTTTATTGTCCAGGTTTTTGGCGTTTTTTAGGTCCGACCGGGTGCTTATGTTTTTCTTATACCCCATGCGCGCATAAGATTGTTTATGGCGTCTGTTATTGAGTGCACGGAGAGCCCGCCGAAACCGATTAGAAAAGATGGTTCTCCGAGGATGGGGGTTGTTCTGTAACTATTAAGTCCATATAAACGAATGCCGACTTTCTCGGCTGCTGTCGTAAGCATTTGTTCACTTTCCCCAGTATGGACAGTGACAATAATATGCATGCCAGCTTCATCACCAGAAAATGAAACATGCGGTGCATAGGGAATAAGTGTTTCTGTTAACGTTTGTAGTTTCCGTTTATAGATTTTTCTCATCTTGTTTAAATGACGTGAAAAGTGCCCATCCGCCATAAAGCGCGCAAGTATGTGCTGATCGAGTCTTGGAACGGTTGAAGCGTAATGGATGAAAGCGTCTTTATATCGTTCGAGAAGTACGTTAGGCAATACCATATACGCAATGCGTAAGGATGGCATAAGTGATTTTGAAAATGTGCTTAAATAAATGACACTGTCTCCTTTGTCCATCCCTTGCAGAGAAGGAATTGGACGTCCAGCATAACGGAATTCACTATCATAATCGTCTTCAATGATGAAGTGTTCCTCCTGTGATGAAGCCCAGTTCAATAACGCCGTCCTGCGTGCCGCAGAGAGGACTGTACCGGTGGGGAACTGGTGGGAAGGGGTAACGTATGCAATTGTTGCATCTGACTGTTGGAGTGACTGTACGTCTATTCCTTCGTCATCGACATGAATCGGAATTGCCTCTCGGTTATTATGAAAGAAAACGTGGTGCGTAAGTGGATAACCAGGGTCCTCAATAGCATAAGTTGCCCCAGTCCCTAAAATCCGAATGACTAGCGGCATAAGTTGTTCAGTTCCGGATCCGACAATGATTTGCTCGGGTGTACAATCTACACCACGTGAATGATACAAATAGCGTGCAATTTCTTGTCGAAGTTCGATATCACCGTGCGGATCACCAAGAAGGAGAAGATTTTTTGACGATTCATCAATCACTTCTTTTGCGTATTTTCTCCATTGGGTAAACGGAAAAGAATCGGTGTCGATATGACCCGGGGAAAAGTCAAAGTCAATGGAATCTTGTTCTTCAATTGTTGCCATTTTCGTATTTTTTATCGGGCGAACGTATGCAAGTTCTTCTATCGCCTGTACGTAAAACCCTTTTCGCGGAATGGATGAAATGAAACCTTCTGCAATAAGTTGCCCATATGCAAGTTCAATCGTTGTTTGGCTTACATCTAAAAACTCACCAAGCTTTCGTTTGGATGGCAACTTCATCCCAACGGGTAGCTTTCCGTCTGTAATATCCACACGAATCTTTTCATAAATTTGTTCATACAAAGGCATGTCTATATCTTTTTCTAATTTTAATACTAACATTTCCACTTCAATCAACTCCGTCTGACCCCTCCAAATTCATCAGTACTGGGTATTTTAATAAGGTCATACTCCATTATACTGAAAAGTAAGACAAGGGGGAAGAAAAAATGAATATTAAATACGGCGGCGTTATTATGGATGTTATCAATGCAGAGCAAGCAAAAATAGCGGAGGCGGCAGGTGCGGTAGCGGTAATGGCACTTGAACGTGTTCCATCGGATATACGAGCGGCTGGTGGCGTTGCACGTATGGCAGATCCACGTATCGTGGAAGAAGTACAACGTGCGGTGTCCGTACCAGTTATGGCGAAAGTTCGAATTGGCCATATTTCTGAAGCGCGCATATTAGAAGCAATGGGCGTTGACTTTATCGATGAAAGTGAAGTACTAACACCTGCGGATGATGAGTTCCATTTACTAAAAAACGATTATAGAATTCCATTCGTTTGCGGTGCACGTGATCTAGGTGAAGCAGCTAGAAGGCTTGGCGAGGGAGCGAAGATGCTTCGTACGAAAGGTGAACCGGGAACGGGGAATATCGTTGAAGCGGTGCGTCACCTTCGCATGGTGAATGCGCAAGTACGAAAAGTTGTCAATATGAACGAAGATGAGTTAATGACAGAAGCACGTATTTGGGGTGCACCGTATGAAGTCCTTCTCGCAATCAAAAAGACTGGACGTCTTCCAGTGACAAACTATGCAGCTGGCGGTGTAGCAACACCTGCTGACGCGGCGCTTATGATGGAACTTGGAGCAGACGGTGTCTTTGTTGGATCAGGTATCTTTAAATCAGATAATCCTGAGAAATTTGCACGTGCAATCGTTCAAGCAACAGAAAACTACCAAGACTACGAGCTCATTGGTCAATTGTCAAAAGATATTGGTACGCCGATGAAAGGTATAGAAATGTCGACATTAGCATCTGGGGAGCTTATGGCGAATCGCAGTTTATAATTGAAACACGAAAACAGCTTGTTCGATGCCGCGCAATTAGCATCGAACAAGCTGTTTTTAATTGTCGTACAACTTGCCAAAAGATTGACTATATAGTAAAATGGATATAATTTAAATAGTTGATGACGATGATGGGAAGTAGTAGCAAGTCTGTTTTTTTTAGAGAGTCGGTGGGTGGTGAAAACCGATAAAGACATTTGCGAATCCGTCCCTGAGTAGCTAGGCTGAATATGAGTAGGCCTGTGCCGGTTATTGGACCGTTATTTCAATTAAAGTGGATTGGACGGGGTTGTCCAGTCAATTTGGGTGGCAACGCGGGTAGCTCTCGTCCCTTATATAGGGAACGAGGGCTTTTTTTCTTGTCTACTATTTAATATCGTCTAAAATTAAAGGAGGAATTGCCAATGCTTGATATTAGAAACTTTCGTGCAAACTTTGATGAAATAAAAACAAAACTTACAAAACGTGGCGAAGACCTTTCAGAACTTGATAACTTCGGTGGTCTCGATGAAAAAAGAAGAGAATTGATTTCTAAAGTTGAACTACTAAAAGCAGAACGAAATGAAGCATCTCAGAAAGTTGCGGTAATGAAACGTAACAAGGAAAATGCAGACGATGTTATTTCTCGGATGCGTGAAGTTGGAGATGAAATCAAACAACTTGATGAAGAACTTCATCAGGTCGAAGAGAAATTAAATTATATTATGATGCGTATTCCAAATATTCCTCATGACAGCGTTCCCATTGGCGACAGCGAGGACGATAACGTTGAAATCCGTACATGGGGTGACAAACCTGAATTTAGTTTTGAAGCAAAACCACATTGGGATTTAGGTACAGACTTAAATATTCTTGATTTTGAACGTGCGGCAAAAGTAACGGGCAGTCGTTTTGTCTTTTATCGCGGTCTTGGTGCACGTTTAGAGCGTGCACTTATTAACTTTATGCTAGATCTTCATATTGATGAGCATGGCTATGAAGAAATGTTGCCACCGTATATGGTAAATCGTACAAGCCTAACAGGAACGGGACAGCTTCCGAAGTTTGAAGAAGATGCATTTTTGATTGAAGAAGAAGATTATTTCCTTATCCCGACCTCTGAAGTACCCGTAACGAATTTTCACCGTGATGAAATATTAGACGGTGCACAACTTCCGGTTGCTTACGCAGCTTACAGCACGAACTTCCGCTCAGAGGCGGGTTCTGCTGGACGTGATACACGCGGACTAATTCGCCAACACCAGTTTAACAAAGTTGAGCTTGTTCGTTTCGTTAAACCGGAAGACTCGTATGATGAGCTTGAAAAGTTAACAGGTCATGCGGAAAAGGTATTGCAATTATTAAACCTTCCATACCGTGTATTGAAGATGTGTACGGCGGATCTTGGATTTACAGCTTCGAAAAAATACGATCTTGAAGTGTGGATTCCTACTCAAGATGCATACCGTGAAATTTCTTCATGTTCGAACTTTGAGGATTTCCAAGCACGTCGTGCACAAATCCGTTTCCGTCGTGAAGCGGGTGGGAAACTAGAGTATCTGCATACATTGAACGGTAGTGGTCTTGCGGTTGGTCGCACAGTTGCAGCAATTCTTGAAAATTACCAACAAGAAGATGGCTCAGTCGTTATTCCAGAAGTCCTTCGTCCATATATGGGTGGAAAAGAGAGAATAACTATTTAAGTTTAACTAAAGAATCCTACTAACAACGCTCGGCGCTAGGGGATGCCTCCCGCAATGAGCCAGAGGGAAAGGCGTTGTCTGTCTCGTTGCTTCGGCTAACCGGGTAGTCGCCTTCGCTGGATTCGTGTTTAAATAAGAACACCTTATTTCAGCACACCCGAAAATCGTTGAATAAGGCGACACTCCAGCGGGAATAGCATTAGCCGAAGACCCCGCAGCGTAGCGAGGAGGCTGAGGCAATGCCCGCGGAAAGGGAGCCGGTTCAACGATTTTCTTTTTAGTGAATATCTTATTTAAATATTTAAGTAAAAAAGGCTTGTGCTTAAAGTCATTCGACTTTTGGCACAGCCTCTTTTTTTAATCTTTTTTTCCGTTCTCGAATCGCCCTGAAAAATGAGGTTAGTATTTCACCACATTCATCCCCGAGAACGTCTTCAGTTACTTCGCACTCATGGTTAAAGCGTGGATCATTCAATAATCGATAAAGTGAATGGACACAGCCGCCTTTTGGATCGCGTGCACCATAGACGACCCGCGGGATACGGGATTGTAAAATGGCACCGGCACACATTGGACATGGTTCAAGTGTTACGTAAAGTGTAGTATTTTCCAAACGCCAACTTCCCGTCTCATGACACGCATCTTGTATAGCTGAAAGTTCTGCATGGGTGACTGCATTTTGTGTCGTTTCCCTTAAATTATGTGCTTTTGCGATTACTTTACCATTTTGAACGATAACCGCTCCAATTGGGACTTCCCCAAGTGCGGATGCTTTCATCGCCTCGTCAATTGCCAGTCGCATAAATGCTTGATCTTTTTCATAGAAATCCATTTTCATCGCTCCTTTGCAATAGTGTAGCATTTCAATTGTTCCACGTGGAAAAAATAGCAACATTTACTTTCTTAAACAAAAATCGGGTGCTCTATGATAAAATAAAGAGCGCTACGTAACTACAAGATGAAAGGGGCTTTCTAATGCCTATTCCGTTCATAACGGTCGAAGGTCCGATTGGCGTTGGAAAAACATCACTTTCCAAAGCCATAGCAGAAGCACAAAAATTTTATTTATTGAAAGAAATTGTTGATGAAAATCCATTTTTAAATAAGTTTTACGACAATATAGAAGAGTGGAGCTTTCAAACGGAAATGTTTTTTCTATGTAATCGCTACAAACAACTAAGCGATATCAAGAAGGAAGTTACGATTGAAGGTAAACCAGTTGTTGCCGATTATCATGTGTTTAAAAATCTTATTTTTGCGAAACGTACACTTGATGAGGCAGAATATGAAAAGTATAAAGCAATTTACAATATATTGACGAAAGACATGCCGGTTCCAAACATCATCGTTTATTTGCATGCAAGCCAAGAAACGCTTATGGAACGGATCGCTCTTCGTGGCCGTGAATTCGAAAAGAATATGGACCCTGCCTATTTAGTTCAACTTACTGAGGACTATCATACATTTATCGAACAGTTTGAGAAGGCGCATCCGGAAATTCCAGTCCTCCATTTCAATGGCGATGACTTAGACTTTGTTCAAAACGATAAGGACTTGCAATACATTTTAAACGAAGTCGATCGAACGATACGAAAAGGAGTTACTTTGAAATGAACTTACGTGAAAAATACGGAATCCCCCAAGATGCGGTCATTACAATTGCAGGAACAGTCGGTGTTGGTAAGTCAACAATGACCAATGCGCTTGCCAATGCATTAGGTTTCAATACATCATTTGAAAATGTCGATGAGAATCCTTACTTAGATCGTTTTTATGATGATTTTAAAAAATGGAGTTTTCATCTGCAAATCTATTTTCTTGCTGAACGGTTTAAGGAGCAGAAACGGATTTTCGAAAGTGGCGGCGGATTTATTCAAGACCGTTCCATTTATGAAGATACGGGTATCTTTGCCAAGATGCATATGGAAGAAGGAACGATGGACCCCGTGGATTATAATACATACACGGATTTGTTTGAAGCAATGGTAATGACGCCTTATTTCCCACATCCTAATTTACTTATATATTTAGAAGGTCCATTGGATGGTATTATTGCTCGCGTACAAGAACGTGGTCGTCCGATGGAGCAACAAACGCCAATTACGTATTGGGAAGAGATGTACAATCGCTACGAGAAATGGATTGAATCATTCGACGCATGTCCCGTCCTTCGATTGGATATTAATGAATACGACTTGATGGGTAATCCAGAAGAAATCGAGTCGATTATCGAACGAATTGGTCAGTCTTTGGAACAGAGGACTTTATTAAAATAATATAAGTAGAAAGCATCCACTTCAATTTGAATATAAAAAAACGAGCGTGCCATCCAATTTTGGGTGGCATGCTCGTTTTAAATTACTACTTTGGAAAAGAACTCTTCATAAAGCGATCTTAGTATTTTATTTTCATCTTTTTTATCGACACCAAACACAAGACTTACCTCAGAAGATCCTTGATTAATCATTTCGATATTGGCACCTGTACGAGAAATTGCAGAAGCA
Source organism: Sporosarcina sp. G11-34 (assembly GCF_026931025.1). NCBI lineage: Bacteria > Bacillati > Bacillota > Bacilli > Caryophanales > Caryophanaceae > Sporosarcina > Sporosarcina sp. G11-34. Next base: position 10,344 of record NZ_JAHNZW010000027.1, read on the forward strand.
GCTCGTGCAGCGAGCCCAGTTGTATGCCGCATTCCTTCACCAACAAGGACAATCATAGAGTAATCTGTATCGCGTAAGTGAACATCGTCTACATTTAATTCATCTTGCACGCGTTGAATAATTCGTTCTTTCTTTTCAGTATTCAAAAACTCACTTCGAATAATAACGGATAAGTTATCGATTCCAGAAGGGGTATGTTCAAATGGGATTCCTTCATCTTCCAATATTTCTAGAAGGCGACGCCCAAAACCAACTTCCTGGTTCATTAAGTATTTATAGACAAACAAAGTAGAAAACCCGCTATCCGCCGCTATCCCAATGATGGGTTGTTTAGAATGATCGCGCTCTTTTACAATAAGAGTTCCCGGAGCGTCGGGATTGTTTGTGTTTTTTACACAGACCGGTACTGATTTAAGAAATGCAGGCATCAATGCTTCATCATGGAAGACAGAGAACCCGGCGTAAGCAAGCTCACGCATTTCACGGTATGTCAGTTCTGAAATCGCCATTGGCTCGTCGACGATTGTAGGGTTTGCTGCAAAGACTGAGTCGACATCAGTGAAGTTCTCGTACAGTTCAGCGCCAACCGCAGCCGCCACTATCGAACCGGTAATATCTGATCCACCTCGATTAAACGTACGTAACGTTCCGTCTTCCGTGTATCCAAAGAAACCAGGGAAAACGATAATTTCGGATTCGTTGCGTAGCTCCGCCAATTTTTCATATCCTTTTGTTAGCGCACGTACACGTTCCGGTCGATCGTTAACGATTAACCCTGCATCATTAGGAGATATATATTTCGCTGGCATACCGATACTTGTAAAATACTCCGCGATTAGTTTCGCATTATTATCTTCGCCCGCAGCTTTTATAGAATCCATGAATAAGCTTGAATCACTGCTGTCTGCGGACAGGCGCTCACGTAAATCAGTAAAGATCACGTCAATAATTGTGTTTGAAAGGCCCAGTCCTGAAGTAATTTGTTCATATCGATTGACTACGTCGCCCAATTCCTTCTCTGTATCATTTCCGCTAAGGGCCGCCTTAGCAAGAAGAATAAGAAGATCCGTTACTTTTTCATCTTCAGAAAAACGTTTTCCGGGTGCTGAAACGACGACAACTTTTCTTGAAGGGTCAGACGCTACAATAGCAGCGACTTTTTTGATTTGTTCAGCAGATGCGACAGATGTTCCTCCGAATTTACATACTTTCATTTAAATCAGATCCTATTCTCTTAATAGTATAATAATTGAATGTTGAAAAATGGACTTGTTATTGTTCAGAAACTTCACTATAATGTGTTTATGTGTAGAACAATTGTATTTTTATAGTGTACATATAGTAGGGGGAATCGTCAATTGAAAACTGAAATTAATATTGGTTTATTAGGTTTTGGTGTTGTGGGCAGTGGTGTAGCTAAAATTTTGCAAAATCACCAAGAAGACTTGCGTCATAAACTTGGTACACCTGTCACAATTAAAAAAGTTCTTGTGAAAAATTTAAATAAGAAAAGAGATACGGCAGTCGGAATTGAAGCTTTTACTACGGATTTGAATGAAGTACTTGAAGATGAGTCCATTGATTTAATTGTAGAAGTGATGGGCGGTACATATGAAGCAAAAGATGCGATTGAACGTTCACTCCGTGCTGGAAAAGGCGTTGTAACAGCAAACAAAGATGTCATGGCGGAATACGGACTGGAGTTATTGAAGCTGGCAGATGAAAATAAATGTGATTTGTTTTATGAGGCAAGTGTTGGTGGGGGAATTCCACTAATCCGTACATTAGAAGACGGTCTCGCATCTGACCGAATTACTGCTTTGACAGGTATTGTGAACGGGACGACGAACTTTATTTTAACAAAAATGAAACATGAGAACATGTCTTACGAAGATGCATTAGCGGAAGCAACTGAACTTGGTTTTGCAGAAGCAGACCCATCCGCAGATGTCGATGGAATCGATGCAGCACGTAAAATGGTTATTTTAGCTTCGCTTGCGTTTTCTACGAATGTTCGTTTAGAAGATGTATTTGTCAGAGGAATGAAAGAAATTCGCGACGGTGACTTGGAACTAGCGGAAAGGTTTGGCTATACGATTAAGTTAGCTGGATCTGCTAAAAAAGATGAAGACGGTGTTGAAGTAGCTGTAGAGCCAGTATTTTTCCCGAATTCACACCCACTTTCGTCTGTGAATAATGAATTCAACGCGGTTTATATTTACGGCGATGCGGTTGGGGAGACGATGTTTTATGGACCCGGTGCTGGTTCACTGCCGACTGCAACATCAGTAACGGGAGACGTTGTTGCAGCGTGTCGTAATCTACTTCTTGGCGTAAACGGTAAGCGACTTCATGCGCCACAGTTTGAGCGCAAAGTAAAAAATGACAGCAATAAGTTTTCGCGTTATTTCCACCGAATTATAGTGAAAGATGAAGTTGGTGTGTTAACGAAATTGACTTCTATATATAGCCAACACGGTGCAAGTTTGGCGACAGTCGTCCAACATTTAGATGAAAAAGAAGCGGGTGCAGACTTGGTTTTCATCACACATGAAATTTCACGTCAACAGCATCTCGATATTGTAAATGAATTGAATGGTACACCAGAGGTAATCGGCGTCTCAAGTCATTACCGGATTGAGGGGGAAGAATAATGGCCACAAGATGGAATGGTTTAATCGAGGAGTATAAAGAATGGTTGCCGGTTACAGAAAATACACCGATGTTAACATTGCAAGAAGGAAACACACCGCTTATCCATATGGAGAACTTGTCTAAAGATTGGGGAATCGACCTGTATGTAAAAACAGAGGGAACGAATCCAACGGGTTCATTCAAAGACCGCGGAATGGTTATGGCAGTTGCAAAAGCGAAAGAAGAAGGAAAAAAGGTGCTTATTTGTGCATCGACAGGTAATACATCCGCATCGGCGGCAGCATACGGTGCTCGTGCAGGTATGCGGACAATCGTTGTCATTCCAGAAGGTCGAATTGCGCTTGGTAAACTTGCGCAAGCGAAAATGTATGGAGCAGAAATCGTTGAAATCGAAGGAAACTTTGATGTAGCGCTTGATATGGTACGCGCGGCTGGAGAAGGCGACGTTGCGCTTGTGAACTCGGTGAACCCGTACCGTTTAGAAGGTCAAAAAACAATCGCATTTGAAACGATTGAGCAACTTGGAAAAGTACCGGATATTTTCGCACTTCCAGTTGGGAACGCGGGCAATATCTCGGCGGCTTGGAAAGGATTTAAAGAATACGCCGATAAGAAAGGGACTGCTTTACCTACTCTTCTAGGCGTACAGGCTGACGGGGCTGCACCGATTGTTTATAATCGTGTATTTGAAAATCCTGAAACGGTTGCGACGGCGATTCGGATTGGGAATCCTGCCAGTTGGGAATTAGCAACTAACGCGCTTACTGAATCTGAAGGTACAATTCTTTCTGTTACTGATGAAGAAATACTAGAAGCATATAGTTTAATCGCTGTTTCAGAAGGAATTTTTGCGGAACCTGGTTCATGTGCTTCTATTGCAGGTATTAAAAAGCAAGTTGAAAATGGATCTTTGAAAAAAGGTTCGACTGTCGTTGCGATTCTAACGGGCAATGGATTGAAAGACCCTGATACAGCGATTGAAGTGAATAAAGAAAAACCTTTGATGTCCCAAGAACAATTTGACGCATTTTTAAGCGAGTTGAAAGCGTGATGGCAAGATCTAGTTTTTCTGTCGTTATTCCTGCATCGACGGCAAATCTTGGTCCGGGCTTCGATAGTATAGGGCTTGCGTTAGACCTTTATATGACGGTAGATGTATCACCGGCTGAAGCTTGGGACGTTATCTATGAACATGATGGGTTTGAAGGATTAGCTAAAGGTGTCGATAATTTAATTGTAGCGACGATTACTACGATTGCAGAGTTGCACGAATGTGAAGCGCCGATCTCAAAACTTGTCGTTCAATCAGATATTCCGCTAGGCAAAGGACTCGGAAGCAGTGCGGCGGCAATTGCAGCGGGCATTGAAATTGCGAACAGTCTTCTTGGGTTGAATCTTTCAGAGAAGAAAAAAGTACTTCTTGGTAGTGAGTTTGAAGGGCACGCCGATAATGTTTCAGCCGCATTACTTGGCGGTGTGACCATCTCCTATTTTGACGGTAAGGAAATCGATGTCGTTCATATTCCTAAACCAAAAATGGGGGCTGTTATTCTTGTTCCACCTAAGGGCTTGCTAACGGAAGAATCAAGAGGACTTCTCCCGGAGCAACTTGGGCATTCGGAAGCTACTCGTAGTAGTTCGGCAAGTAGTGTTCTTTCGGCCGCAATCGCCCAAGATGATTGGGAAACGGCTGGTCGAATGATGGAAAAGGATGTCTTTCATGAGCCGTACCGGAAGCAGTTATTTCTAGACTTTGACGCAATTCGTTCAGTGTGTCGGGAACTTGGCGCTTTTGGAATGACAATTAGCGGGGCGGGGCCGTCTTTATTCGTTGCGGTGAAACTAGGAACAGAACAAGAAGTTGCCGAAAAGTTGGCGGAACAATTTACTTATTATGAATGCATTGCCGTTCGCCCCGATGAATTAGGCACGAGGGTGAAATGAGTTATAACTAAATGAGTTAATTTCATAATGGAAGATTTAGTCTTGAAATACGAACAAAGTTGATTTTCGCTTCGGGCGGACGCTTTCCGTGGGCACGGCTTCAATCTCCTCGTCACTGCGTTCCTGCGGGGCTTTCAGCCAAGAGAGAGTGAACTTCCTCTCTCACTGCTGTTCCGACTGGAGTCGCCGCCCTCCGCTCCAATCAACGAAACGCCTTCTATAATTAATGAACAATAATTAATGAACAATAAAACTTGAAATCCCATTATCATTTGTATTTTAAGTTAAAATAGGGAGTTATGAAATCGACCCGTATAGGTTGAACTAGAAAATGCGACACCTAGCGTTTTTAGCAGGATCTTTTATTTTAACAAAAAAGCGGCAGACCTATATATATAGGGCCTGCTGCTTTTTATTTTGAATAACAATAAAAAAGACGACCGATAAGGTCGTCTTGGAAAGTTTATAATTAAATTAAAAATGGAGGAGGTAGAGGGATTCGAACCCCCGCGGGATTTGACTCCCCTGTCGGTTTTCAAGACCGATCCCTTCAGCCAGGCTTGGGTATACCTCCGTAGCAACAATTAATAATTTAACATGTATACGATTAAGAGTCAATAGTTTTGGCGAAAAAAGAATATTTTTCTTTTTGGATTGATTTTTAACCTAATAATATGTATACTTATAAATGCCGTGCTAGGTGGGGGGGTAGCGGAGCCCTGTAACTTGCAATCCGCTCTAGCAAGACTGAATCCCTTCCCGAGGCTGTCCACATGTAGGGTCTGCCTTTTGCACGTAGTGTTGACGTTTGGGTCCTGCGCAATGGGAGCCTATGAACTATGTCAGGTCCGGAAGGAAGCAGCATTAAGTGGGAATTCTCATGTGCCGTAGGGTCGCCTAGACTGAGCTGGCGACAGGAGTAACGCTTATGTGTGGCTGTCAGAGGAAGGTGCACGGCATTACATATACGATTCAACTCGTCCATATTTACGGACGAGTTTTTTATTGCCCGATTTTTTGGCAACTTGTATTTCAACCATTGCTAAAAAGGATATAAACGATTAATTGTGCTATAATAGAAACATTAATGCATTGCGTCAAAAGGAGTGGGAAGTGTTGGTGTATCAAGCTTTTTATCGTGTGTATCGGCCACAGTCTTTTGCTGAAATGTCCGGTCAGCAACATGTGAAACAAACGCTGCAAAATGCCCTCCTACATAATAAGACGACACATGCGTACTTGTTCTCAGGTCCAAGGGGGACAGGGAAGACGAGTGCTGCAAAGGTTTTTGCGAAAGCGTTGAATTGTGAAAATGGTCCTTCAAAAGAACCGTGTAACGAATGTCCGACATGTTTAAGTATTACCGATGGTTCGGATACGGATGTAATTGAATTTGACGCGGCATCGAATTCCCGTGTCGAAGAAATGCGGGATATTATTGAAAAAGTACGATTTGCCCCTTCAAATTCTCGTTTTAAAGTATATATAATTGATGAAGTTCATATGTTATCAAATTCTGCCTTTAATGCTCTTTTGAAAACGCTAGAGGAACCCCCATCTCACGTTGTTTTCATTTTGGCGACAACGGAACCACATAAGCTCCCTTTAACAATCATTTCAAGATGTCAGCGTTTTGATTTTAAACCGATCACGCCATTCGATATTATAGAGCGAATGAAAACAATTCTTGCTGATGCGGGGATTGAGTCGGACGAAGGTGCGCTTAAAGTAATTGCGCAAGCGGCCTCGGGCGGAATGCGTGATGCGTTGAGTATGCTCGATCAGGTCGTTTCTTTCAGTGGGGACAGATTGACGATTGAAGATGCACTTCTTGTAACGGGGTCTATTGGGGAAGATATCTTTTACCGGCTTGCAGAAGCTTTACAAAACAAGGATGCGGGGGCCGCGTTATTCCTTCTGAACCAATTGATATCGGAAGGAAAGGACGTATCTAGGCTAGCGGAAGACTTGATAACTTTTTTCAGGGATCTTCTATTACTACGTACAGCCCCGGACTTGAAGAATCTTCTTGAACTCGTGTCGGGTGACGATCGATTTGAAGAAATGGCAAACGGATTTGATCCGGACATCCTTTATTCATTTATCGACATCCTGGCGAAATCGCAACAAGAAATGCGTTTTTCTAATCATGCCAAAGTGTATATAGAGTCCGCACTATTGAAAATGGTTAGCATTGAGAACAGTTCTGCCCAAGTTGCGGGGAACCAAGCAATAGATCCAGAACTTGCGAACAAAGTAGTGAATTTAGAACGAGTTGTTGAAGCATTGCAGCAACAGATCGCGTCTGGCGTTGCTACACAATCAGCTGCACCAAGTTCTTCTCAGCCAAGAAAGAACGCATCTAAATCTGCCCAATCGTTTAGGGTTCCATCTGGGAAGATCAACGGCGTATTGAAAGAAGCGACAAAGCGCGATATTCAAACGATTCGAGAAGAATGGGCTGGAATGATGCAGACAATGCAAAAGTCACACTCTGCCCTTTTGGAAGAAACGGAACCTGTCGCTGCATCAGAGAACGCTTTTGTGTTAAAATTCAAATATGAAATCCATTGTCTGATGGCTTCTGAAAATGCGTCGCTTCGTACTGGTCTTTCAGAAGCGCTTCTTTCCCGAACAGGCAAGGCATATGAAGTAATTTATGTGCCTGAAGAAGGTTGGTTGAAAGTAAGAGAAGAATTTATTCGTAATAATAAACTTTCACCAAAGCAATCGGAGCCGCCGGAGTTATCCAATGAAGATGGCGGAGAAGAAACACATTCATTTGTTGAAGAAGCCGAACAAGAAAATGCAGACCCCCTTGTTAACGAGGCGGAAAAGATTTTCGGCAAGGAATTCATAAAAGTATACGATGATTGAAAATAAAAGGAGGAAACAAACATGCGTGGTGCAGGAAATATGCAAGGTATGATGAAACAAATGCAGAAAATGCAAAAACAAATGGCTGAAGCACAAGAAAAATTAGGTGAAGAGCGTCTTGAAGGTTCGGCAGGTGGCGGTATGGTGAAGGTAATTGTTTCAGGAGATAAAGAAGTTGTCGATGTAATTATCGATCCATCAGTAGTTGACGCTGAAGACGTTGAAATTCTACAAGACCTTGTAATTATTGCTACCAATGAAGCGATGAAAAAAGCAGAAGAATTAACGAACTCCACGATGGGACAATTCACGAAAGGATTGAACCTTCCAGGAATGTTCTAGGAGGAAGTACTATGCATTACCCAGAGCCAATATCAAAACTAATTGATAGCTTTATGAAGTTGCCAGGAATCGGTCCGAAAACAGCGGGCCGACTGGCATTTTTTGTATTAGGCATGAAAGAAGATACCGTTTTAGATTTTGCGAAAGCACTTGTAGATGCGAAACGGAATCTTCGCTTTTGTTCAGTTTGCGGGCACATTACGGATATTGATCCTTGTCATATATGCCAAGATCAGTCACGTGATATGACAATAATATGTGTTGTTCAAGATCCTAAAGACGTAATCGCCATGGAGAAAATGAGGGATTACAAGGGCTTGTATCATGTTCTGCACGGTGCAATCTCACCGATGGACGGGATTGGACCTGAAGACATTAACGTTCCTTCATTATTGACGCGTCTTCAAAATGAGGAAGTCGAAGAGCTTATTTTGGCTACAAACCCAACAATTGAAGGTGAAGCAACCGCGATGTACATTTCTAGGTTAGTGAAACCTTCAGGTATTATGACGACGAGAATCGCCCATGGGCTCCCGGTTGGCGGAGATCTGGAATACGCGGATGAAGTTACCTTATCAAAAGCGATTGAAGGTCGACGAGAACTCTAGGGGGCAAGGACTATGTTTCGTAAAAATAAAAAGCTGAAAGAAGAGTTTGATGAACGTCTCCTTTCATTAATGATGGAAACGAAAAAAGAATGGGAACAAACAAAGGCAATTGAAAAGCACCTTAATGATTACGACCAAGAAATAATCGTTCGTCGAAAAATTGCTGAAAGCAAACACTTCTATTTATTTAAAGAGGCAAAGGCAAGGCAACTAGGAAGAAACTGATATCTATTCACAGGGTCGCATAGAATGAAACATTCTTCTGAAAAGGGGCGTTTCCTGTGAAGTCAGTTCTTGTCATTCTAATTGTCGGTTTCATTCTCCTTCTATTATTGCTAGTGAATAAAAAGCAAGTTCGAAAAGTTATGGAACATTTATCCGTTTATTGGTTTCGTTTAGCTTTTTCTTTTCTTCTTCTATTTGTTTTGAATATAGCCGCTGGCTTCTTTGGTATATACGTACCCATCAACATAGCATCCGGCCTGCTTATTGCAGTTTTAGGTATTCCAGGATTTGCTTCAATTTGCTTCCTAGCATTCCTTTTGTAAAACATTATAAGAAAGTGTTGACATTATAGTCGATACCGTGGTATTCTAATGTTTGTCGCTTGAGAGCGCAAAATCATGAAAACAACAATTAAAAGTATTTCGAAATAGTTGTTGACTTCCTGAATTGAAAGTGTTATATTAAAGGAGTTGCTGTTACGGCAACAACTTACATAAGAAAAGGATAACGACCTCGACTTCTCAATGAGGAACGAAGACGTAATTCTAACTTAATGAACCTTGAAAACTGAACAGCAAAACGTCAACAAAGCGTTTGAGTGGTTTCCACTTAAATAGCTTACAACTCGGAACACTTCGGTGGACAGAGTATAAACGTTTCTAAGTAAGTCGATTTCCGTCGAACGAACAGAAACAAAGGAGAGGAATTCAATTCCTCTTTGCTAGCAAGAAATGAGCTATTCATTTTCTT
>NZ_JAHNZW010000028.1:0-16875 GCF_026931025.1 Sporosarcina sp. G11-34
CTTCATTACTGGCTTTCCAGCGCTTGTCGGGGCTAACCAAGCACCGCAACTTTTCTTATTGTCTAGTCTCCAGGCGCCAGATTCTCGGGTCATAAGTCGTTCCAGTTATGTGGCACAGACCGCCACTCCACTGGCCCGTCTTATGCCTTTCGCATCTAAACGGCGCCTTACGCTTTTCCTATTGTCTAGTTTTTGATGCCGAGCCCCTCGAGTCGCTTCAATCCAGTAGACGAAGTCAAAGGGAGACTTCATTACTGGCTTTCCAGCGCTTGTCGGGGCTAACCAAGCACCGCAACTTTTCTTATTGTCTAGTCTCCAGGCGCCAGATTCTCGGGTCATAAGTCGTTCCAGTTATGTGGCACAGACCGCCACTCCACTGGCCCGTCTTATGCCTGTCGCATCTAAACGACGCCTTACGCTTTTCGAAGCTTACATTTTTGTAATACTTCTGAAAGAGAATACGATTGTTGGATTTGTCTTTATTGCCGATAATGTGGGTAACAGCAAAAAGACAGGGGCGTATATGAGATGACAAATACACTAGAAGACTTGTATGAAGAATACGGTCGTTATATATATCATTTATGTTTGAAATTGACGCGTAATAAAGAAGAGGCAGAGGATGTCATGCAGGATGTCTGGGTTAAAGTAATCCGGTATAGTGATAGATTAGAAGATGTTGATCATGTAAAAGGGTGGCTTACAACAATTTGTATGAACACTTTCCGTGATCGCTACCGTAAAAATGTAAGGCACAGCGAACACGTGATGAATCAGCCGTCTACTCTTGACGTTCCGATTCTTGATTTGGTTGCAAGTGATACGTTAACGCCAGGGGACCTTGTTGAACAAAATGATATACAATTACTTGTCCGTCAAAAAGTCGGCGAGTTGGACGCTATTTACCGAACGACAATTGAGTACTTTTATGTTCAGCAGTATTCACTCAATGAAATTGCTGAAGTGATGAAGGTATCCATCGGAACTGTAAAATCAAGATTATTCCGTGCAAGAAGATATTTGAAAGAAATGATGATAGACGATAATGCAACGCGTGAATATGTAATTGCATAGATTACAATGAAAAAGGCAGTCCATTTAATTAGGACTGCCTTTTGCTTATGAAAGTTCCCTTAATTTCTTATTTAGTACTGAAAGTTGTTCTTCCATTGCGCCGAGCCGAATTTCCGCTTTTGCAACAAAACTACGTTGTCCGACGGATTCGAGCTTCTCGATGTCTCCCTGCAAATTAACGTATTCCATTTTTAGTTCCCCGATTTCTCGTTCGATTTGTTTTTTATCCATGCGAAAAACCCCCATCTTTTCCCTCACTATATCATATTGGAGGTTTCTTTTCCTTTGCCGTCATGGGTTTCGCGCTTTGGATAGTCCAGGAAATAGAGAATTGCCTCACATACCATCTCTTTTCCTTCACCTAGATTAAGAGCTGTTTGTCTCGAAATCGCTTTTTTCCGTAGTGAGTTGTGAAGAAGCGGCTCCATAATTGCATTTAATAAGCTGGACTGTTTAACTTTTCTTCCTGGTCCTAGATGAATGAACCCGTTTTTTTCTTTCGGGAATTCTAGGGAGTTCTCAAAATCATTTTGCGCTAGAACGATACAGGGAATTCCCATAACCGCAATTTCATAAGGCATGTACCCAGAAGCGCAAAGAATAATGTCAGCGGTTGAATAAAACTCCGCTGTGTTTAATGGTTGTTCTTGAATAAAGGTATTTCGTCTTCCGAGCGCCATAATCTTAAGTTCGCTTTTATCATGCTTATAATTAGCACCTAATAAGATAGTGACTTTGAGTGGAATTTGTAGCTGTAACATGTGGCGAAGTGCACGGTAGGTCAAGTTCCCAAGGTCCTCATCGCCAAAAGAAATAACAAGATGGGGAAGAGGGCGCGTGATTTCTTTTTGTAATCCCAAATGTTTGTAAGACGTCATATGTTTGTCTGCAATAAAAGTCTCAGCACCAATCACATAGTGATCCGGAAGCTTGTCGTTTGCCTCAGTATAAAGTGTTTGAATGACAAGGTCCGCAACCTTTCCGCCGCCCCCAAAGTCATCGAAGTGAATGACAGATGGAACAACTTTATTAATTTTATCGACTTCTTCTTTTGAAGTTGAACCGCTATCACGCAAAAGTAAATCAGGTTTTATTTTTTCCAATGCACTTAGAAGTTCCGAACTTTTTTTAATTGCAACCTTTTCATAGCCTTCCGGAATTGAAGGGGAACCCTCATTATGAATAAAAACAATATTAATCGTGTCTGGTAACGACTCTGCAATAATTTCAGCCCTTCTTATAGGGTATGTCCCTTTTCCATCCGTGTCACAAACATAAATAGCTAATTTCTTTTCCAGTTGTTCGCCTATTGGAATCACCCTTTCCTATCCAATCGTTTTTTCGTCTCTTTATCGTATGGTTAGTTAAAATAGAATATGAATATTTTGGTTGAATGAAAATAATAATATGGTAAGCTAGTTATATTTCTAGTAAGTGAATGGAGGGATTTACCCATTGTCTGAGTCATTAATATTCAGTTTGATGCTCGTCGTCCTTATCGGTATATTGTCGCAATGGGTGGCCTGGAGATTCCGTATGCCGGCAATTGTTGTGATGTCTGTTGCAGGGCTTTTGGTAGGGCCTATTTTCGGCATCATTAACCCGCAGGAGAGTATGGGCGAATTATTTGAACCGATTATTATTTTTGCGGTTGCGCTTATTTTATTCGAAGGAAGTTTGCATTTAGATTTTAGGGAAATTAGAGGGTTCAATAAACCAGTACTTCGCATTGTTACGATTGGTGCTTTTATCGCATGGATTGCAGGATCTCTTGCAGCACATTATGTGGCGGGCCTATCGTTATCGGTGTCATTTATTATTGGAGGATTGTTTATTGTTACGGGTCCAACGGTTATTTTACCGCTGCTACGACAAGCGAAATTAAAACCGCGTCCGGCCGCGATATTGAAGTGGGAAGGCATTGTCGTCGATCCATTTGGTGCGCTTCTAGCTGTCTTTGCATTTGAATTTATTCGCTTTTTAAATAATGAATTGACGCTTAACTCCTTTCTATTATTCTTTGCGGCATCTATCTTTGCAGTCCTTTTAGGTTGGGGAATTGCACGCATACTCGGGTATGCATTCGAGCGTGGAGGCGTTCCCGAATTCTTGAAATCCCCGGTATTATTTGCAGTAGTTATTTTCACGTTTGTCTTTGCAGATGAAATTATGGAGCAAACGGGCCTTTTGGCTGTTACTGCAATGGGGATGACGATGGCAAATATGCACTTAACATCGATTAGAGAAATTCGACATTTTAAAGAAAATATATCTGTGCTTCTTATTTCCGGTATATTCGTCATGTTAACGGCATCTTTAAATCCGCGTGTACTCATCGAAATTTTCAGTTGGAATATAGTAGCTTTTGTCCTTGTGATGCTGTTTATTGTTCGTCCGTTATCAATTTGGGTTTCGACGATAGGAACAGATCTTACGTGGAGAGAAAAGCTTTTAATCGGCTGGATTGCCCCGCGGGGAATTGTAGCACTTACGGTAGCGGGCTATTTTACGGCCATATTAACAGATCGTGGATATCCTAATGCCGAAATGCTGACTGCGCTGACATTTGCACTTGTCTTTGCGACAGTAGTCGTACACGGGTTCACAATAGGCCCGCTTGCCAAGAAATTAAACTTAACGACGACGGACGAATCAGGTGTGCTAATCGTCGGTGGAAGCCGTTTTTCTGCAGAGTTCGCAAAATCAGTGGTTGAGACTGGAAACAAAGTGCTGGTTATTGACCAAACATGGGTAGGGTTAACGCATGTTCGAAAGCATGGTCTTAATGGGTACGTCGGAGATATTCTTACGGAACAACTTGATTATCAGCTTGATTTGACGCCTTATCGCTTTATGCTGGCGATGTCCAAGAATGATGTATATAACGCACATGTCTGTGAAGATTTTGCGCCAGATCTTGGCCGTGGCCACTTGTTTCAAACGGCCTATCATCCAGGCAATGAAAATGTTTCCGTGGCTGTGCCTAGCGGGAAAAGTCTATTTACACCGTCAGTTTCCATCAACGAACTTGAGGAACGGATGAATATGGGTCATGTCATTCGTAAAACGCCAATTACAAAACAATATAGTTATACTCAATATTTACGAGAACGCGATGATAAATCGATTCTTCTATACATCTTAAAACCGGATAATTCAATTGAGTTTTACTCAACGAAAAGAGAACTGCAAGCACAAGCAGGAGATCTGGTAATTTCGTTAACGTCACCAGCAAAAACAATTGAACGAGTAAAAGAAAGACTTGAAGAAGAAAATGGTGAAACAGAAATTCCAATGGAAAACTTGGAAGAACTATTTATGAAGTGATGTAAGATATTTAGATAAGAGTAGCTGTCGGTCCTTAATTGGTGGCCGATAGCTATTTTTTTGTTGGGGATCGTCTTAAATCTAGAAATACTGGAAGCGCGTAAACTTCCGGGAGTGCGCATAATTCTACGGAAGCGCGCATAACTCTCTGGAAGTGAGCATAACTCGTTGTATCCGCGCATAACTCTCTGGAAGTGAGCATAACTCGTTGTATCCGCGCATAACTCTCTGGAAGTGAGCATAACTCGTTGTATCCGCGCATAACTCTCTGGAAGTGAGCATAACTCGTTGTAACCGAGCATAACTCACCGGAAGCGCGCATAAATCCCTGCAATGACGCATAACTACTTCAACGCCAACCATTCGCGTGACATGCATGGAACCCGAATCTCCTTTATAATGGAGAACATGAAGAAAGGGGATTTATTTATGTCTAAATCACTTGTATTAGCTGAGAAGCCTTCGGTAGCGCGCGATATTGCGCGGGTACTTGGCTGTAATAAAAAAGGTAACGGATTCCTTGAGGGAACGAAATATATTGTCACGTGGGCGTTAGGCCATCTTGTGACGCATGCTGATCCAGAGGGGTATGGCAACGAATATAAAGAATGGAAGTTGGAGCACCTACCAATTCTTCCGGACCCATTTAAGCTTGTACCGATTCGTCAAACAACGAAGCAATTTAATGCGGTTAAAGCGCAAATGAAACGAAACGATGTAAAAGATATCATCATCGCGACAGACGCGGGGCGTGAAGGCGAGCTTGTTGCTAGATGGATTCTTGAGCAAGCTAAAATTAGAAAGCCTGTTAAACGGTTGTGGATTTCATCTGTAACGGACAAAGCAATTAATGATGGATTCAACAACTTAAAAGATGGTCGAGCTTATGAAAATCTATACGCCGCAGCAGTTGCACGTGCGGAAGCGGACTGGGTTGTCGGCATAAACGCAACGCGTGCGCTGACAGTTAAATACAATGCTCAACTTTCTACAGGACGTGTTCAGACACCAACACTGGCAATGATAGCTGAACGTGAGAAGCAGATTAGTGGGTTTAAACCTATGGCTTTTTATGGCATGCAAGCAATAACCGAAAAAACGACATTCGTTTGGCATGATAAATCGGGTCAAACGCGTTCATTTGATAAAGCTTTAATTGAAAAACAATTAACGAAACTCGACAGCATTCATTCAGGGACGGTAACAGATGTGAAAACATCGCCAAAATCCCAACCAGCACCGCATTTATTCGACTTAACGGAGCTGCAAAAAGAGGCACATCGCCGTTGGTCATGGTCGGCAAAAGAGACGCTTTCAACGCTTCAAAATTTATACGAGCGACATAAAGCGGTTACTTATCCACGAACTGATTCCAAGCATTTAACGTCTGACATGGAAAGTACGTTAATCGACCGCATTAAAGCAGTAGATATTGCCCCGTATAGGAAGGCAGCTAATATGATTTTGCGTTCGGGAAATGTTAAACCGCAACGGGGCGTCATAGACGATAAAAAAGTAACGGATCACCACGCCATCATTCCGACAGAGGAAACACCGCTACTACAAAACTTATCTGACAGCGAACAACGATTATACGGCATGATCGTCAACCGATTCCTGGCAGTTTTCTTCGGACCGTATCGCTATGATCAAGTGACAGCAGAACTTGCAATCGGAGATGAAACGTTTAAAGCAGGTGGACGTACGGTTACAGACGAGGGTTGGAAAAAGGTCTACGGGGATAGCTCTGAAAAAGACGAGACACTTCCAGCATTCGTAAAAGGAGAAAAAGTCGGGGTTCGTGCCGTCACAATGACAGACGGGGAAACGAAACCGCCAGCTCGTTTTAACGAAGGAACGCTTCTAGCAGCGATGGAAAACCCAAGCCAATTTATGCAGGGCGAATCTAAAGAACTAATTAAAACACTTGGAGAAGTAGGTGGACTGGGGACGGTTGCGACACGTGCTGACGTCATCGAGAGGCTTTTCAAGTCGTTCGTTCTTGAGAAAAAAGGGAATGACATTTACACGACGTCAAAAGGAAGACAACTTCTTGAACTTGTACCCGAAGATTTAAAATCACCTGCACTGACAGCTGAGTGGGAACAGGGACTTACGAAAATCGCGGCAGGGAAGATGAAAAAAGAAGCGTTCATGAAAGAGATGATTGCCTTTTCTAAAAAAGTTGTCACAGAGATAAAAACTGATGATAAAAAGTTTAGGCATGATAATGTTACCGGAAGAACGTGCCCAGACTGCGATAAACTTTTACTCGAAGTAAACGGCAAGCGAGGAAAGATGCATGTTTGTCAGGACCGCGAATGCGGATTTCGTCGTAGTATTTCAAGACAGACAAATGCAAGATGTCCGGATTGTAAAAAACGTTTGGAACTTCGCGGAGAAGGCGACGGGCAAATCTTTGTCTGCTCATGTGGGCATAGAGAGCGATTATCAGCATTTGAAAAACGCAGAGCCGCTTCAGGTGGAAAAGGCGCAGGTAAACGAGATGTTCAAAAGTATTTGAAAAAGCAAGATGAGCCAGAAAATAACGCGATGGCAGAGGCTTTGAAGAAGCTATTTGATAAGTAAAAAGCTCTCTGGTTTTTATTGAGGTAAAGAAGTGATATAATTTATTTACCTGTAAGTCTAGAAATCAGTTACTTACTCGAAATTCCTATTCTTTTCATGTTCACTTACAAAAGAATGGCTTTAAACACCATTTACCAAGCACTCAAAAAATCGCGTAAAATGATGAAGGGCTACCAGTTGGGAATGGTGGCCTTTTCATATTAACTTCATTTATAGGATAAGGCGGGAGACAAATGGCAAAACCAATTCGTACAGTGAAAACGAATGCAGTTAGAATTCTAGAAGGGGAAAATATAGCCTACGAACTAATAGAATATGATGTAACTGACGGTCTTGTCGACGGTGTTTCCGTTGCCGAAAAGACGGGACAACCGGTGGAAATAGTATATAAAACCCTTGTAGCAAAAGCGAATCAGCGAGAATTATTCGTGTTTTTATTGCCAGTAGATTTAGAACTTGATTTAAAGAAAGCAGCAAAAGCGGCCGGCGTAAAGAAAATTGACATGCTACCATTAAAAGACTTAACGAAAGAGACAGGATATGTGCGTGGTGGCTGTTCTGCGGTTGGTATGAAGCGGAAGTACCCGACGTTCATTGATGAAGCTGCACTGAATTTAAATGAAATAATTGTAAGTGCAGGAAAACCGGGTATGCAAATGTTGCTGTCACCTACTGAACTTGCAAGTGTCACGGAAGCAGTATTTAAGGACATAGTAAAAAGATAAAATACCATTCGATTTTAAACAAATAGGAAACAATGAATAGAATATACATATCGACAAGAGTATGACTTTGAGTAGATAGAGAGAAGGAACTAAATGAGAAAGATAAAACTATGGCGATGGGCATTTTACTTTGCTGGTTTGCTCGTCGTATCATTGGGTATTTCAATGACCATAAAAGGTTACCGGCTAGGCGTTGGACCTTGGGATGTACTTCATGTCGGCTTATATAAAAACCTTGGGCTAACAATTGGCTCGTGGAGTATTATTTCAGGCTTGGTAATTATTATTGTAACAGCAGCATTTTTAAAAGAATGGCCTAAAATAGGGACCTGGTTAAACATGATTTTACTTGGAATATTTATTGATTTTTTCAATTGGTTAATTCCAGATTATGAAACACTGGGCGCACAGTCAGTCATCTTTGTGCTCGGCATCATTGTTATGGGGTATGGCGCTGGTCTTTATATTGCTCCAAATATCGGCGCAGGCCCTCGAGATAGTTTAATGCTTCTCGTTGTCGATAAATTCGGCTTGAGTATTAAGAGAGCGCGGACAATAATTGAAGTAGTAGTGGCGCTACTTGGTTGGCTCCTTGGGGGGCCAATAGGTGTCGGAACTGTCGTCATTGCACTCTTGCTGGGGCAATTAGTGCATTACACACTTCCGTTAAACAGAAAGCTGCTCATGAAGATTATAGGCGAGACGGATGAGAAAGTATTACTTTGATTTAAGATGATTTAGCACGAGCACATATTTTAGTGCCGTGCTTTTTTGGGTTGTCCAAGCATAAGCTATTTGTATGAATAGAAAGGATGTGCGGACATGTATGGAACGGTAACGAATTACATGGGAACAGCCTATACGGGGCTTGGTATTTCACATAAATATAACGAGATGATTGCTTCGGCTAAACAAACATTTTTTTTGAAATGCCCGCCGACGACTGCAATATCTAATTTATTATCAACGACTGGCATGCATTATGTAAAACGTGGATTTGATATTGATAAATTTATGAATCCAGCGCAACCTGATCAGACGGATGCCATTTATGTAAAGGGTCTTGACCTGTTCTTTATTCAAGCATCGCATCCGATAGCTCTTGAACCTTCGGATATTGGCGGTCGACACCGTGTGATTAGTTTTTATGATATGTATGATGAGAGAAAGTTACGCGAGCAAAATAAAGTAATTGTGGAGAAACTAGAAGTTGCAGAAAAAGCATTAGAAAAGTCATTAGGTGCACTTTCAGATGCTAAGAAAATTCACGATGAATGGGAAACAGTTAATATTAAACGAATGATCTGGCCACAGCATGAAGCGTTAATTGAATCTTTAAAAGAGGAATTATTTGGGACGATAACGTTGAATAAAAAGTCAGTGGTGTCACATCGACTTATTGGTTCATTAACCTCCGCTGGTGCTTATGATTTTATCCCATCTATAACGAGTCGTTTAAATCGCCGGATGCTTATTAACGGGTTGCCGGGAACAGGGAAGTCAACGCTCATGAAGGCGCTGGGCCGTGAAGCGGAAAAACGCGGTTTTGATGTGCTTTATGGCTGGTGTGGGTTAGATCCTGAAGGTGTTGATCTCGTACAATTCCCCGAGCTATCCGTTTGTCTATTTGACGCGACACAACCACATGCCTACGACCCTGAACATAAGGGGGACGAAATTGTAGACTTGGTAAAAATGTGTGAGGAAAATAAAGAGGCTGAGGAAGAAATAGGTTTGATTGACGAAGCCTACCGGGAAAAAATTCTTGACGCGACCGGGTATATGCAAACATTTGCACAAGCTGAAAAAGTAGTGAAAATTACTATGGATTCGGCAATAAAGGATGCAGTATTCCAAGAGAAATCGGAATTTCTAATCGACATAAACTGACAGGCATATGGACAGTATGATAAAGTAAAGTCATATATGTCTGAAAGGAAGAGTGCCATGTCTAAAAAATTGGATGCGTTTTTAACAGATAACTTAACAGAACTTCGTGATGCAGGTTTGTATAATGAAATCGATGCT
The DNA here is from genome assembly GCF_026931025.1 of Sporosarcina sp. G11-34. Lineage (NCBI taxonomy): Bacteria > Bacillati > Bacillota > Bacilli > Caryophanales > Caryophanaceae > Sporosarcina > Sporosarcina sp. G11-34. The sequence goes on from NZ_JAHNZW010000028.1 coordinate 9,744, forward strand.
GTCGAAGGTCCGAACGGTGCAGTTATTAAAGTAGGAGGAAAAGATTTAATTAACCTATCCTCAAATAACTACCTCGGTTTGGCAACAGATGAGGATCTGAAACAGTTAGCAAAAGACGCAATCGATCAATACGGAGTCGGTGCGGGAGCAGTTCGTACGATTAACGGAACGCTTGATCTCCACATTGAACTTGAGAAGAAACTTGCAGAGTTCAAGGGAACAGAAGCAGCAATCTCATACCAATCTGGTTTTAACTGTAATATGGCTGCAATTTCTGCAGTAATGAATAAACAAGATGCAATTCTTTCTGATGAATTAAATCACGCGTCAATCATTGACGGATGTCGTTTGTCTGGTGCAAAAGTTATCCGTGTGAAACACCAAGATATGGATGATCTTCGTGAAAAAGCGAAAGAAGCAACAGAATCAGGTTTGTACAATAAAGTAATGTACATTACAGACGGTGTTTTCTCAATGGATGGTAACATTGCCAACCTTCCTGAAGCAGTGAAAATTGCTAAGGAATTTGACCTTATCACTTATGTTGATGATGCACACGGATCGGGTGTAACGGGTAAAGGAAAAGGAACTGTTAAGCATTTCGGTCTTGAAAAAGAAGTCGACATGCAGATGGGTACGCTTTCGAAAGCAGTGGGTGTTGTCGGCGGATATGTCGCTGGAAAACAAAACCTCATTGATTGGTTGAAAGTTCGTTCACGTCCGTTCCTATTCTCGACAGCTGTAACGCCAGCAGATGTTGCTGCAACAATTGGTGCGCTACAAAAGATTATTGATTCGACAGAACTTCACGATAAATTATGGGATAACGGCGATTATTTGAAAGCAGGTCTGAAAAAACTTGGCTTTGATATCGGTGTATCTGAAACGCCAATTACGCCATGTATCATCGGTGAAGAGAAATTGACGCAACAGTTTTCAAAACGTTTGATGGAAGAAGGCGTTTACGCAAAAGCAATCGTCTTCCCAACCGTACCAAGCGGAAAAGGCCGTGTTCGTAACATGCCAATCGCATCACATACGAAAGAAATGCTCGACGAAGCGCTTAACGTATATGAAAAAGTTGGAAAAGAACTCGGTATTATTTCATAACAATAAGGAAACCCTAGACAGCACAACTGTCTAGGGTTTTTTTAATTTAATTTGATTAGGTTGAGTTGAAAATTGTGACGCTACGGTAGGAATAGCGTTAGGCCGCTGAAAAAGTCTGGTTTTCTTTAATCATGTTTATTAATTGGGTCAGCTCATTTAGTAACAATATCTATACCAACATATCTAATTGCTCTGTTCCAAGCGCCTCATTGTGTGATGTAGCACATAACGCTGCATGCCAAGAGCGCTTTCGATTGATTTAGTGGACTCTCTCCTGAACTCTTCCATATCGCCTCGCTTTTTCGCCGCCAATGCATGTATAGAGTGGGTCATCCAAGGGATCTCCAGCTTTTCCAAATGATCAGAGGCTTCATCGAGACGATTTTGTAATACGTAGGCATATGCATGGTAGTAATGGCGATAGTCTAGGCCTTCAATTTTCTCAGCGTGCTCGAGAATTCCGTTTGGTTTATTATGGAAAATGGCGAGATTTGCACCGTAGACATCATGCATATCTTCTTGATCATATGTATTCATAACACGCTTTAAGGCAACTTCAATATTCTGATCATTGCCATTACCTAAAGCATAGGAATAACTAAAAATAGGTTGATCGGAATGGCGCTTAACATATCGATTAATGGCATTAATAGATTTTGATCTGTATATGATATGAGCCGGCCAGAAAACCGAATAGGCGAGGTAAAGCAAAATGACGAGGGTAAAAACAAGCCATTTTGGAATACCTATTAATAATAGGCCAATCCCCAAAAGGCTGGCAGTGATAACAATCGTGGCAAAACGTAATAACTTCGATAAAACTGATGGTTTATTTTTCAATTGTAGGCACCTCATGTTTTCTTTAATTATAACAGAAAAATACAAGGAACTTCATAGAAAGTGGAAGAAGAGGTTGTCTTTTAGGTGAGAACATTTTATAATGAATTGAAGCCGAAATGGCTAGTGTTTATAAATGAATATAAATTAGTGTCCTTTGCATAAACACAATTGACCGTAAGTGAAGGGAGTAATAAAATGAAGAAAATTATTGTAACAGGCGCACAAGGCCAAATAGGTTCAGAACTAATAACAAAACTACGTTCAGAATATGGGACGGACAATGTATTGGCTACGGATATCCGTGAGGCGAGTACGGAGGCTGCACAGGCAGGTCCCTATGAAATACTAGATGTCACGGATGCAAAAAGTATGCATGCATTGGCGAAAGACTTTGGCGCAGATACGATGATGCATATGGCGGCACTTTTATCAGCTAAAGCAGAGGAAAGCCCATTACTAGCCTGGAATTTAAATATGGGTGGACTTATGAATGCGCTTGAAGTTTCGCGTGAATTAAATATGCAGTTCTTCACTCCAAGTTCGATTGGTGCATTTGGTCCAACAACACCGAAAAATGAAACACCACAAGAAACATTGCAACGTCCGACGACAATGTACGGTGTTAATAAAGTCGCGGGAGAATTATTATGCGATTATTACTTCACTAAATTTGGGCTCGATACACGAGGTGTACGATTCCCTGGACTCATTTCGAACGTAGCCAAACCAGGCGGCGGGACAACGGATTATGCAGTCGATATATACTATAAAGCACTTGAAGAGGGAAAATATAAGTCTTACATCGCCGAAGGAACATATATGGATATGATGTATATGCCCGATGCATTGCAGGCGATCGTTGATTTGCTAGAAGCGGATCCGGCAAAACTGATTCACCGAAATGCATTCAACGTAACTGCGATGAGTTTCGAACCAGCAGAAATTGCTGCTTCTATAAAAAATCATTTGCCAAAATTTGAAATGAGTTATGACGTCGATCCCATCAGACAAGAAATTGCAGACAGCTGGCCCGATTCAATCGATCCATCCGCTGCAGTTGCCGAGTGGGGATTCAAAGCGAAGTATGACTTGGATGCAATGACAATTGATATGTTGGATAAATTAAAAGTAAAACTTAAGATTTAACAAGTTATAAACCGCGGGGGAATGAACTCCGCGGTTTTTTATTTGGGTGAATTCTGATGATTGTTGCATAAAATATGCGTCCGCGAGCATAAAGCAGAAAAACCGAGCATAAGTCACACCAAAGTGAGCATAAAATCAACGGAAACGCGCATAAACAGGATTATCCGCGCATAAGACAGCGCCGTGCGCATAAAACTGGAACTCTGCGCATAAATCGCTGAAACCGAGCATAACCTCATCGGAAACGCGCATAAACAAAATTAACCGCGCATAAGCCCCAGTTGCATAAAATAAAACGAAAAAATCCCCGGCACAATTTGTGTCGGGGATTCTAGTAAAACTTTAAAACAATAAGTGTGCGACTCCTGCGACGATAGGTAGTGCGATAAGCGTACGCAGTAAGAAAATAATGACGAGATCCAAGAAGTTTACTGGAATCTTAGAACCAAGAAGGAGTCCACCAACTTCCGCCATGAAAATAAGTTGCGTAACGGAAATCGTAGCGACAACGAATAATGTTAATTCCGATGTTATCATGCCCTCAGCCAAAATGACGGGGAGGAACATATCCGTGAAACCAACGACCATAAGTTGTGCGGCTTCAGCAGCTTCGGGAATCCCGAGTATGGAAAGGATTGGCTCGAACGGCTTCCCTAAGATCGAAAATACCGATGTGTACTCTGCTAAAATAAGGGCTGCTGTACCGAAAGCCATAACGATTGGAATGACACCAATCCACATATCCAATACGTTTTTCAAGCCGTCTTTAAACGTTTTTCCGAAAGAATGGTTTTTACTGGCTTTCTCTAATGCATTTTCAAGTCCGTGTGAAAATGAATTGTAGCCCGGAGGCAATTTCTCTTCATCGCCCGTAAATTTGCTTCCATCAATGTACTCATCTGCCTTGCCTGCAAGCGGATAAATCCGTGGCATAATAAAAGCTAGGACAAGCCCAGTAAGAATGACGGTACCGTAGAATGGAATGAAGTATGCACTGAGTCCTACGTAATCGATGATGATGATTGAAAATGTAATTGAGACTACCGAAAATGTCGTTCCGATGGTGGCAGCTTCTTTTTTAGTGTAATAGCCTTCTTCATACTGCTTACTTGTTAATAAAACACCAATTGTTCCATCACCGATAAAAGAAGTAAGTGCATCGATAGAGGAACGCCCGGGTAGTTTGAATAGTGGGCGCATCACTTTCACCATCAACGTTCCAAAAAATTCGAGCAATCCGAAATTTAGAAGCAGTGGCAGAAGTAAGCCAGCAAATAAGAAGATTGTAAATAGAAAAGTAACAAGTCCTTCATCTGCGTTAAGTAGTAACCCACCTGTATTTTCGCTCCAAATCCATTCAGGGCCAATTTCAAGAATAACAAGTACAGCGAAAATAGCTCCGATAATTCGAGTTACGACCCAAAAGATCGATACGTTGAATAAACCAGTAATAAATGAAGGGTTTACTTCATCCTTACTGCGGAATAGGTAGACAAGCGAACCGAGTGCCGCAATAATAAGAATGATCGTTGCGGTCCATGGCATAATAGGTGCAACGGATTCGGATAGAATCGCCGCTAATGTCGCGATTGGTACTTTCCATTCATCGGTAAGTTTCAGTGGAATCATAAATAAGATAATCCCGAGAATAGAAGGAATAAGGAATAATAGCCATGTTGATAAATTATGTTTTTTCAATTTATGTTCGCCCCTATGTAGATAGATTGTGTGTGTATAATTATACATTCTAACGTATTTTAATATTTATGTAAATGGTTTGAGGAAATCTCCCAATGTCTATTAATTCTAACATTAAAGATCTTTGGTGTGTGTAAATATATGTAATTAATTACCCATTAAGTGATTGACTAGTCTGATAGTGTGGCGTATCGTTAATATATTATAGTGAACTAGTTTAGGTGCATAATTGATGGGGGAGTATGAGATGAAACTTGAGGGGAAAGTAGCATTAATAACAGGTGGGGCAAATGGTATTGGTAAAGTGACAGCGAAGCGTTTCTTAACAGAGGGAGCAAAAGTCGTCATTAGTGATATCAATGAAGAAATGGGAAATGAAACAGTGGGGGAGCTTCAACGGTACGGAGAAATAACATTTGTTCAAGCGGATGTTTCTAATACTGAGCAAGTAGAAAAAATGGTTGACTCAATAGTTAAGGCTTATCAGAAGATTGATATCCTCATAAATAATGCAGGTATAACAATTGATGGCATGCTGACAAAAATGGATGAAAGTTCATGGGAGAAAGTCCTTTCAGTCAACTTGTCCGGAGTTTTCAAATGCACAAAGGCTGTTGTTCCAGTTATGTTGGAACAAGGATCAGGCGTCATTTTGAATGCGTCATCAGTCGTTGGTATCCACGGCAATATTGGACAAACGAATTACGCAGCAACAAAAGCAGGTGTTATTGGACTGACGAAAAGTTGGGCCAAAGAATTTGGTGCAAAAGGAATTCGTGTAAATGCAGTTGCGCCGGGGTTTATCGCAACGGATATGACCGCGACAATCCCGCAGAAACTATTAGATGTAATGGAATATAAAACACCACTAAGGAAACTAGGAAAGCCCGAAGACATCGCAGCAGCTTACCTTTACCTAGCTTCAGATGATGCAAACTTCGTTACAGGCACCATACTTAACGTAGATGGTGGTCTTGTTCCATAAAAAAACCCGTAAAAGCGGTTAATCGCTTTTACGGGTTTTTGTCTATATATAGATCACTCGAAGTCTTTATCCCAATTATACGAATAGAAACGTTCATAACGTACCCATTTCATCGCTTCGGGATCATTTGCTGCAAGTTTCGCTTCCAATTCCCTCATCATCCAAACGGTTTGAGATTCATGAGCTTTCAGCGTTGCAAGTTTTTCTGTAGTCGTGTCTTTGATGTCGTGAATAATATCAGGTTCGCCGATATTTTCTACCGTGTCATTGGCAAATGCAACCGTATAAAGTTTCGGACGCTCTGTTTCCTTCATGCGACGGACCGCACGAACAACTGCACGCGCTGTAGCTTCATGGTCAGGATGGACAGAGTAACCCGGGTAAAAAGTTATAACCAGCGAAGGATTTGTTTCTTCAATTAAATCTTCCACCATCTTAACCATTTCTTCGTCATCTTCAAATTCTAATGTTTTATCGCGGAATCCCATCATTCGTAAATCATCGAGACTCATCGCTTTGCAGGCATTTTCAAGTTCAGCTTTGCGGACCATCGGTAAAGTTTCGCGGTTAGCGAACTGTGGATTCCCGAGGTTTCGACCCATTTCACCAAGAGTGAGACATGCATAAGTAACAGGAATGCCCATTTTTCGATATTGTGCAATTGAACCGGAAATCCCGAATGCTTCATCATCGGGGTGGGGAAGTATAACTAATACATGACGTTCATTTACTAACATGGGGTGTGCCTCCTACTTTTAATTATGTGAATGGTGTTTCGCTTATGTGCAGTGCAACACAAAGTTTTCCTTCAGAATCGAGGCCTGCCATAAGAAGTCGGCCGTGCTCATCGACTGTGAAGTGAGTAATACCTTGTGCATAAACCCAACCTAATGGAAGTTTTAAGCCAACTCTATGTGGTGACTCTCCTTCGATTTTACCTATTTCAAAATTGATAACAACATTGCGAATGAATGCGCCAGCGTTTAAGATACCTTCATTGAAGTGGCCTGCATAGGATCCGTTCGTCGTTTCTAAATGGATGTATACATCTTTATTGGCAAAGGAAGAAATTAATTCCTGTACGTGTTCTTGTTTTACAATCTCCATGCAAAATCCTCCTAAATTCAATAGCAGTCTATAAATTAGTATATCTTGATAACAGTTGCATTGCGATTTGCTTGCTCAAAGACTAGAAACTCATTATTAAAATCGAGTAGGAGGGAGTGATTAACTCCCGACCTCTCACACCACCGTACGTACCGTTCGGTATACGGCGGTTCAATTAAGATTGATGACGCAAAACTTCATAACGTGATGATAAACTTTTGAGCCCTTGATGATTCCAATAGGAAT
>NZ_JAHNZW010000029.1:0-14444 GCF_026931025.1 Sporosarcina sp. G11-34
CTATGAAAAGGTATCTGAAGAAAAGATATAAAACCTATGTAAGTGTTGTTTTTGGATTATTAATAGGATTTATAGTTGTTACATTTTTATTTGATAAACCGGATTATAAGTCTGCAATCCTTGCTGTTTCGGTTGGGTTAATAGTCGGTGAATTATTTGTTTTTTCTAAATGGTCAAAAGACCGAACTAAAGAAAAGGACATTTAAGCAAACGGGCGCGATTCTTGTATAAGAAATCTGCACCCTCTTCAGTAATATGGCCATTTTGTTGCATATGAAAAAGTACGATTATGGGAAGTGGATATGTAATGGATATGTTAGAAACGAAAAGATTATTATTAAGACCCCTGATTTCTGATGACTCAGAGAAAATAGAAGAGCTGGCTGGAGATTATGATGTAGCTAAATCAACTTTGAATATACCGCACCCCTACCCTAAAGGTTCGGCAATACAATTTATTGAAAGTATACTTACTGCGGAAAAAAATAATGAAGTTGTAATGTTCGCTATAACAGAAAAGGAATCACAACAACTGATCGGACTAATTAACCTGAATTTGGCTGCTCCTTATAAACGGGGTGAGTTAGCATATTGGATCGGAAAACAATATTGGGGTAGGGGCTATGGGACAGAAGCAACCAAAGAGTTATTGAATTATGGATTTATTCATCTTAATCTAAATAAAATATTTGCAGCATCATTTACTTCTAATCCTGGTTCATGGAGAATAATGGAGAAAGTCGGACTAAAATATGAAGGTACATTAAAGCAACACGTAGTCCGATTTGGGGAATATTGTGATTTAGCTTACTATGGATTATTAAGACGAGAATTTGAAAAAAAATATAAATGAATTTCGAGCAGTTACTACAGTTGTTCACCAAACGGTTGCAGATTGTGGAACAAGTTTTATTCCATTAACGGGCTAAATTGTGAAATGAAATTTAAAGGGGAAATTGCCATGGACATACTAACTATTTGTGAACTCCAATCTGAAAAGGAAATACTTAAAGCTTTTCCAGTGATGAATCAATTACGTACACATCTTGATGAAAAAAACTATCTTGATTTGGTAACAGAGGCCAAAGAAAAGGATATGTACAGATTGTTTGCCTTGTATGACCAAGGGGAAATTGTCGCTGTTACAGGATTTAAACCTATGATAACTCTTTATTACGGGCGTTTTGTATGGGTATGTGATTTAGTTACCGATAAGAATAATCGTTCAAATGGATACGGCGAAAAGCTTTTGGCTTACGTACACGAATGGGCTAAAGAAAATGCCTATGAAAGTGTCGCCTTATCATCGGGATTACAGCGAACAGACGCCCATCGTTTTTATGAGGGAAAGATGGATTATGACAAAGTAAGCTATGTATTTAAGAAACCTTTAAAATAGTAATCCGCAATCGGGCCACTATGCTTCATACATAGCGCGTTGCTTTCCGTTCCGGCGCACGCTTTCCGGAGGGCGTGGCTTGAGCCGCTTCCTTCGCTGCGCTCCGTCCAGGGTCTCAAGACTCACGCTGATCCTCCCGGAGTCGGCGCCTGCACTCCAAGCAACCGATATATACATGTTCATTCAACAAGCAACCGATATATACATGTTCATTCAACAATAGGGCCAGATTATTAAATAAATAAGGGGAGTAAAGTGATTGAGATACGAGAGTTAACCATAAAAGATGGTACTGATGTATTTGAAATGATACAAGATATAGGCGTAGGGGAAAATGGCTTCGCTAATAGCTTGCATTCAGATAGTTTCCCCTTATTCCAAGAAAAGTTACTTAGAAATTATGAAATGTCGGAAGCATTAAATTTAGAGCCACAATATGTTCCACAAACGATTTACTGGTTATATGCAAATGGCAAGCCAGTAGGGTATGGAAAACTTAGACATTATCTAAGTCAGAACTTATTGCAACATGGTGGACATATTGGATACGTGATTAGCCCGATCAATAGAGGAAAAGGGTATGCAAAAAAACTATTAAAAGAACTACTTCAAAAGGCTAAAGAAAAGGGTATTGATCGAGTATTACTTACATGTGATGTTAGTAATATGGCTTCTAGAAAAGTTATAGAGTCTAACAATGGACAACTAAAAGAAATGAAAAATGATAGTTGCTTTTATTGGATTAATATTATCTAAAATTAATTTAAACAATCGGGTGCAATTCTGGAAGAAGGATTTGCACCCGTTTCAGCAACTGGGCCAGATTGTTAAAAAATTGACTTGAAACCTTTTATAAATGCTGGATTAGCATACTTAGATAAAGAAAATTAGGGCAGGAAAAAGGGGGAATGGCTATGGAGTACTTTACCTTGGGGTTTGCTAGTTTAGCTTTGGGATTTGCTGGTTTAGCATTTGCATTTGCCTCACACCAAGTAGATAAAACCAAAGCGTTAGAAAAAAGAATTGAAGAAATAGAAAATAAGGGGCATTAAGACATTATCAATACCTTCTACAATTGGGTGCGTTAAATGAATAAGGATCGTATTACAATTAGGCCATTTTGTTGAATGAAAAAGCATTTTAATTATTGGAGGAGAGTAATGAAGAAATATTTGAGTGTTTTAATAATATTCTTTTTATTAGTGCTCGCAGCTTGTGGAGGACCTTCCACATCAACTTAATCGTTTTTATTTGTAATTAAAAAAGGGCATTCAAGTGACTACAAAGAATTTTGGATTGAAGCATACGATCCAAATAATCAAACAAAAGCAGAATCTTTTAAGATACTTGTTCAGGAAGAGATGGTTTGGAACTTGATTGAAGAAAATAAAGAATACTTTTCTTTGTACGAAAAAAAAGGTGATAACCCTTGGACTTTAGAACAAATAGAGCATCACGTGATAGCTGATTAGTAAACTTTGAATCTATGACTTTCAAAAGAACGGCTTCAGAAACGATGAAAAGCTGAACTTGTATTTCTTATGTATTTCTATTTCTTCAATATTCGGGTACTTTACTTGCATTACATTAAAAAAATTTGGGAAGGGTGATAGTGTGAAAGCAAAAAATATTCTTCGAGAATTAGATGCCTATACTGAGAATTATAATTTCCCTATACTAGATAATTATAATGTTGACATGGCACAGTGTAGGATAACTGTTTTTAGTGATAAAGAAAAATGGTTAATTGTATTTGAAGTTGTTGGTATTGACGGGAACCAGGAGATAACTAATGATCTTTATATTTATAGCAATGTCACTAGAAAGAAAGGGTTAATAAAATGTATTGAGGACATTGTAACCTTGGAAAACAAAGAATACTGGTATGATGACGAAGGCAACTTTATTGTTAATCCTTTTCATTTTGAACTTCTTATCATGGGAGAAAGGGTTACATTAAACCCTCAAAAGGATGAATACATAAAGTTGGGCATTAAAACTGAAGCATTTAATCCAACCAAGCTGCTACGGTATCTAAATTCGAAATATGAAGAAAAACTATGGTTGACAATCGAATCTCTATTAGATGAAATAGATGAAAATATTCAATTACCATTATTTTATCAAAGTAGTGAATGGCAACACCCTGATATTAGTGATGGACAAAAGCCAAGCGAAAGTATATTTTTTCAAAGTATAGCACTTGCAATTGAGGCGAATAATGTAAATTTAATAAAACCGGGTGAATCAAATACTCATTGGTCTAATTGGGTATGGAGCGATTTTGAAAACCAAGAAGAAGATGTGGAATAAAGAGGATTTTAAACAAAAGGGTGCGATTTTCGCATAAGGTTTACTTGTAGTCACTTAGTTGATTGAAGTGGAAGACGGGGACTCCGGAATGCGTCAGGGAAAGATAGAATTTTATCTTTCCGCACTTAGGGTCTGAAACGGAAATCAACTTGTTAGATAGGCCCCTCGGGTGCGATTGCTAAAAAATATTCATCAACTAAATGAGGAATGATGCGACAGGGTATTCAAAAGAACCTTATCTTGGTACCTGGTTCCTTATATATTTTATGAATTACATTATTTAATAGATCCTAAAGAATTGTCAAAATGAGCGCTAAAAAGCGAGTCAGGTTGACTATTTTTTTATGTTAAAAACTGGCAATATACTAGAAATTTCAACTGTACAAAGGTATAGTTGTTTGTGAAAGCGAAAGGTTCAATGGTTAAAGTATTATTTGTGTATTTAAGATCATTCAAGATGGGTTCATTTTATTAGAAGTGTGCATCGTCACGCTGTCTAGATGGTGAAAAAGAGAAAGGGGAGTTTTGTATGAATTGGGATTTCACATACGATGTTGTAGTTATTGGTTCAGGTGCTTCTGGTTTTTCAGCAGCAATCACAAGTAAAAATGAAGGTTTAGAATCGTTAATAGTGGAGAAAGAAGAGGCTTATGGGGGGGCATCTGCTCTTTCTGGGGGTGGTGTTTGGGTTCCAAATAATCGATATTTGGTAGAAGGTGGAGTGCAAGATTCATTTGAAGAGGCCAAAACTTATTTGGACCAAACAATAGGGGATAAAGTTTCTGATGAAATGAAAGAAACTTATTTAACACGCGGAATCGAAATGTTGGATTATCTTCATGAAGCTTCTGAGCACTTAAGGTATTCATACGCAAATGATTATTCCGATTATTATCCGCAACTTGAAGGTGGAAAAGGTGAAGGACGTTCGATTGAACCGTTAATTTTTAATCTTAATAAGTTGGGAGATTGGCAGAAAAATATAAAAACCCCAGCCATGGATACAAAAGGTTTTGTTATGACTGGACAAGATTTCCGCCACGTGAATATGATTACGAGAACGTGGAAAGGGAAGTTTAGAAGTTTAATTTTAGGCAAGCGATTAATAGAGCACATACTATTTAAAAAACGCTACGCCTCGTTAGGGCAAGCGTTAATTGCTAGATTTGCGATGGCTTATAAGGAGCTTGAAGGTGAGCTTTGGTTAGGTACTGCCTTTACTGATTTAATTGTAGAAAATGGGGAAGTCATTGGCGTTAAATTATTGAAGGATGGAATAGAAATCAAAGTAAAAGCAAATAAAGGTGTCATATTAGCCGCTGGTGGTTTCTCGAGAAATCAAGCGTATAGGGAGAAGTATTTGCCCGCACCAACAACGAAAGATTGGACTTCATCACCTGAAGGACAAACTGGAGATATCCTGGAACCAACGATTCAGTTTGGAGCAAAATTGGCCTTTATGGATAAAGTATGGGGGGCGCCTTCTGTCATTGATCACGAAGGAAAGCCGTTCTTTTTAGTCGCTGACCGTGCAATACCTTCGATGATAATAACGGATCAAAACGGTCAAAGATATGTAAATGAGCCAACACCGTATCATGAATTTGTCGATAAAATGTATGAACGTAATGAAGCTACAGATGGAAAAGCAATTCATTCTTGGATCATTTTGGATCATAAAGCTAAGAAAAGACACTTGTTCGTTGGATTGTTCCCTGGACAAGACTTTCCAAAGGCGTATTATGAGCACGGGATTGTCATTAAAGCAGACAGTATTGCAGAACTTGAAGATAAATTAAAAATGCCTTATGGAAATCTAGTAGCAACGATAGAGCGATTCAATGGATTTGCTAAAACAGGAAAAGATTTAGATTTCCATAGGGGAGAAACCGCACATGATAAGTATTACGGAGATCCTACGTTACAAAATCCTAATTTAGATGAAATCAATCAAGGGCCTTATTATGCCTTACGCATTTATCCAGGAGATATTGGAACAAAAGGTGGGGTGGTCATTGATAAATATGCACGCGTTATGAAAGAAGACGGAACACCAATCAATGGACTTCATGCTTGTGGAAACAGTTCTGCTGCCGTAATGGGAGAAACTTATCCCGGACCAGGTGCAACGATAGGACCCGGAATGACTTTTGGTTATATTGCTGCGAAATATTGTAAAGAGCAAGCATAGCATAACTTAAGCAGTCGCTTTTTCATCCTAAAGGTTGTTGTATAGGCAAACAAAGGAGTCCAATTCATTTGGACTCCTTTGTGTGTTTAATTTAGTTTTTATACCATTCAACTGAACCGAGTTTTCAACCTTGGGGCATTTTACTCATATCCATATATAGAATGTTCCATCGATGACCATCCGGATCGGCAAAACCACAGCCGTACATCCAGCCATCCTTTTCGGCTGGTTTGCTAAATACAGTGCCGCCAGCAATTTCGACTTTCAACGCGAACTCATCAACTTCATCCCTGGAGTTCGCCCCCAAAGAAAATAACACTTCAGTGCCCTGCGAAGAATCGGCAATCTCATTACGAACAAAACCGCGGAATACGGATTCCGGGAAAAGCATCAAAACAACTTGATTGTCGCCGACGATCAAGCTAAATGAGCCGTCTTGACTCGCATACTGCTCATTCAACCTAAAACCAAGCTGTGTATAAAACGCCTTCGCACGTTCTGGTTCTCGTACTGGTAGATTCAACCATAACCCTCTCGACATACGTAACAACCTCCTGATATTGAAATACAGTAATGACTTAGGTTCTTGTACCATTGAAAGCAACTATCGTTAATCCAGACAATTATAATTTTTTGTCACGCAGTAATCTTCAGCTTAAATAATAAAATAAAAAAGTATCAGTTAATTGTACTTTTATTTAACCACATTCTGAGGAGGAAAGGAAATCGTTAGAACTGCTTAATATGATAAGAATTGCAGCAGGTATTGCAGTGAATAAGGGACGTATGGGGCTAACTTTGTTTCGCAAGAGGGCGGTTACTTACTAATGAAGAAAACAAACTTATAAATAGCGAAACCTAGTTGATTGAAGTAGAAGCGTCCACTCGTAACGGAAAGCAACGGGATAGGAGTAAACCAGACTTCTCTGTGACCATTATTCATAGCGCAATGAACTAAAAATCATATAGACGGTACTGGGAATTATTGTTAGTATGGAAATAGAAGAACTATTTTCAAATAATGCGGAATAGTGCAGATACGGAGAATAACATGAAGAAATTTGTATGGATTGCATCTTTAATCTATTGTTTGAATGGTTTTGGTCATATTATCATAGGAACTGTTTTAGAACCCATGGTTGATTCATATGGGATTCATTATAGAGACGGCGGACAGTTGATTATGAATCAATTTCTAGGTTTTTTAGGAGGCGTAATGTTTGCGCCGCTCATCGTCAACAGGATTGGTCGAAGAATGACGATTTTTCTTGCCTTACTAACTTTTGCCGTTTCTCAGTTTGTATTTAGCATCCTACCAAATTGGAATCTGATGTTAGCGGTAGCGCCAATTGGTGGGGCCGGAATAGGGATTGCTGAGACAATTGTTGCCTCCCTAATTATTGGACATTTAAAGGAAAAGAAGGCTGTAACTCTTGTCATAGTTGAAATCTTCTTTGGCGTTGGAGCATTATTGATCCCAGTTGTCTCTGCTGTTTTAATCATGACAGGTGTTTGGAATTTTTCGTTTACATTTGTAGCGGTATTTGCTTCGATCATTATGTTACTTTGGTTATTTCTTTCGTTTGGAGAGTTGGATCCGGTATTAAAAAGACAGACGAAGGCTTTAACTGAAGACGGGAATAAACCTGTAAGAAAACGCTACGCTAAGAAGCAGCTACCGATTATTGCGACGGGTGCGTTATTTTTCTTCATGTATGTGGGAACTGAGATGGTTTTGCCAAACTACTTGCCAACAATCATGAGTAAAACAACGAATTTAGATGCTTCCACACTGGCTTTAAGCATTACTGTCTTTTGGACTGCGATGACAATTGGGCGGATTAGTATGACGGGTATCATAGATAGAATCGGATATAGCAAGCTCTTTATTATTTGTTGTATTGGACAGTTTTTTACTATGTTGATGTTTGCTTATTCAACCACTGTCTTATTTAGCTTTATCTCTATTTTTTTAACGGGTTTATTAATGGGCGGGGTTTTCTCGATTGGCCTCTTGATTATTAATGAAACGACTAAAGGATTAGAGGAATGGACGACAAGTATATTGATGGCAATGGGGGGATTAGGCGGCGCATTCCTGCCGAGGGTTGTTGGCGGACTAATAGACCGATACCCAATCAGTGTAACCCTATGGACACTTGTATTATGTGCCTTTATTCTTGTGTGTTTAATGGCTGTCATTTTTTACTTTAGAAAAAAGGCAACGATTTTTAATGAACTGCAGCCTGGAGAAGCAAGTAATATTGTATAAAATACGGTGCGTCGCTTCTTTATTATAAAGAGTTTGCTGAACATTGAAACCTTACTGAGACGGTATCGTATAAGAGGTAATAGATTTGTTTGATAATCGTTTAGATATGAGGAGGGGTTACATGAGACAGCTGTATATTAAGCAAAAAGTATTTAGCTTGGGCGAAAAATTTTCGGTGACAAATGCAGAGGAGAACGAAGTGTATTTTGTAGAAGGAAGCTTTATGCAAATACCGAAGAGGTTCTCGATTACAGATGATGCTCGGAATGAAGTCGCGATGATTACGAAAAAAACATTTAGCTTCCTACCAACTTTTTTTGTTGATGTGCAGGGGCAAGAAACAATGACCATAAAAAAGGAGTTTTCTTTTTTAAAAGCACGCTATTCAATTGACGCGGCAGGGATAGAAGTACGCGGCAATTGGTGGGACATGAATTTTGAAGTGTATCAAAATGAAACATTCATCGGTGCAGTCAGCAAAAAGTGGTTCACATGGGGTGATAGTTACGAGTTACAAATTGCGAATGATGAAATGGAATCCCTACTCGTGGCACTCGTTGTGGCTATTGACTGTGCGAAATCTGAACAGGATGCGGCTGCAGCATCTGGTTAAGAGGTACAAATTTGAATTTACAAGCCAATGGACATTGAATTAGAACATTAACTAGCTTCTTATTTAGGAGCTAGTTAATTTTTTAAGATTCATTTGGAATTTTATTGTTGTTCCGTTAACCGCCAAATACTAAGATAGAACGTCATTTATTTAATACGACTTGGTTTAGTAACCTGTAAAAAAATGTGTAACTAACATCTAGTATCCAAATTCCAGGGTAAAGGTGATGGATTTTATGAAGGTAATGATAAAAAACCATAGTGAAAAGTGGTCTCAGATGTTCAAAGATGAGGCTTACTTGATTAAAGAAATACTTGGTGATGAATTAGTAGAGATTCACCATATTGGGAGCACTTCCGTAACTGGTTTAAAAGCTAAACCAATCATAGACATTATGCCGGTAGTTGAAAATATTGAAAAAGTAGATTTATTTATTGAACGAATGGAACAGATTGGCTATGAATCTCTAGGGGAGTTTGGTATTAAAGGGAGAAGATATTTTAGAAAGGGTGCAGATCATAGAACACATCAAATACACGTATTTCAAATAGACAACGTGATAGATGTTGATCGTCACTTAGCCGTAAGGGATTATCTTCGAACACATTCTGAAGACGCTAAGCAATATGGTGACTTAAAGGAAGATCTTGCAAAAATGTTTCCGAACGACATTCAATTGTATGGTGATGGTAAAGATGGTTTTGTGAAGGAATTAGAGACAAAAGCAATTTCTTGGTATAAGCAGCAATGACACTTTTTAAAATTAAACGATATTAAAAAAGGCTATGCTTCAATCGAATCAATTTCTTTGAAGGGTATCGTCTAGATAATCCATTGGTTTGCTGTGAAAAAGTTATGGAAAACTATAACTCTTTTGCTAGTACCTAAAAGGAGTTAGATAAATATGCAAGTGTTGATAGGAATCTCATTCGTTTGTTTTCTTGCGTTAATGTTCAGCTTATTACTTAGTAATCAACAGAAGAAAATCCAAAGCAATAAGAGAATAGAACATAAATTAGATAAGTTAATTACTTTGTTAGAAAAAGAAAACAAATCTTAGTCCAACGGAACCGATTCGTGAAGAAGAATTTATCCCTTTTCGGTAACGGTCCACAAGTGCTATTTATCAACGATAAGGGGGATCATCAATTGAAATATATTTTGATGTTTATTGGTTTGATTATCTTAGCTTTTATTAGTTTTATCGTTATAGGTAGTATATTGGGTGCAGAATCCAACGATGAGGTTCTAGTAGGTGTCAGCGTATTAGCTATCCAAAACACCGCAATTATAACGCTATTAATTTATCTTATTTCCAAGAAAAATAAAATGTGAACTTGAAGCTCTACTATGATCTGTAGAATCATTGGGCGTGGTTGATTGATAAGTGTTTGGGTCTATATCCAACGGCGGCTCATTTATGGTGAAGTATTCTTGAAAAGGAGTGGGGATATTGAAGAGTCTTCTTTACAAAGGGATTTTACTTGGAACTATTGTGTTAGCTGGATGTAGCGGTATTTCAAAATACGATGATAATGAAGCAGCAGCGATCGTAAATGGTCAAGAGATTACGGTAGGAGATTTACGTTTTTTATATCCTGATGATACTGCGTTAGATTATCTTAATTGGGCAATAGAAGCAGAATTGGTAAAACAGGCGGTAACGGAAATGGACCTCGATATTTCCACCAATTTAATTGGTGAAAAAAAACGGGAAGAATTTGAAAAACTTCCTCCTAAAAGTACAAAAGACCAAGGTGGTAAGAAAATTCGGAAGTATGCCGAATCTCAAGCTAAGAAGTTAGATATGACTCCAGAAGATTTCCAGAGAGAATATGCTAAAAAAATAATTGAACAAAATGCATATATCAATACTTATCTCGAGGCTAAATTAGGTGAAGCAGATATTAATGACGGAAAATGGATAGATGAATTTGGGGAAGAGTATCTTGATTTATTAGAAAAACTGATGGTTGAGAATGAAGATAAGATTGAAGTATTAATTGATTAATATTCTCAAGAATTAGGTGCAGTTATTGAAAAAGCATTGTGCTTGAAACGGGCAAGATAGCTAAATCCGTAAAAGCCATTCGTATTTCAAAGGGAGGTAAGTTATATCGAGGAAGAAGAGTATTCTCGTAATCTTCGGAAAAAAGTAGATGCAACAAATTTAGTATATAAAGAGTTTGCCTTTATAGTATTGATACTTATATTCTTTGTTCAATATTTTAAAATAATTGCGTACCTAGAGGACCGCTATATTTACGGAACAGGATTACCCGACATCGGTGTACCTAGCCTAATTTTTGTAGGGATTCCACTGTCATATTTCTCTGCGAAACTTTTAGTTAAATTAATTAAGAAATTATTGTAATTGGCCAGCCTTACATTAACAAGCGGGCGCGATTCTTGAAGAAGGATTGCACTTATTTCAGTAATAGGGTCATTTTCTTTTAGAAGATTGGGAGGGATAAATATGACCTATAATGCAAAAACCCAGAGAGTAGTATTGTTCGGTCTTTTCCTGTTATTAATATTGTTGTTGACCTTGAATGATGACACTTGGATGTTGTATGTTTTGGTTCCAGCGGCGATAGTTATCCTTTTAACGATTTTTGTAAATTTTAAACTTAAAATACTGGATAGTTTTTTGACGTTTCAAATATGTCTTTTTTCATTACCTTTATACAATAGGACGGTTAGCAGTGAACAAATTTCCAATATGAAGTTTAAGCGTGTTGGATGGGCAAGAAAATGTGTAGTTATAAAAAACAAAAAAGCATTCAATTTTCGAATCACTAATTTTAGCCCAGATAGTCTATATAAAGATTTGATTGATTTTGCTAATAAATATGACGTACCAATTTTCAAAACAAAAGATTATACAATCTTGGAGAAATAACAGGGTGTACGTTGTACCATAATCGCGTGCGTTAAATGATTATGGATCGTATTACAATCGGGCCAAATTATAGAGAATGGTGGGGGAATATGGAAAATAAGTTACAAAAGTCAGGTTTATATGGGTTATTATTTGGATTAGCTGTTTCAATTTTATTTGTTAGTTATAAAGATGTACAAGATTTGGGTAATGGTAGTTATGAAACTTCTTATAAGCCCATTTACGACTATGTAGTTTTGATTTTACGAATAGGAATTATAGGAATGTTTGTAGGTTTATTTATTGGTTGGAAAGATTACGAAAAGAAAAGTAAAACCCAAAGACAGGGAAAGACTTATTACACCCTTGCATTTTTTGCTGTATTCCTTGCATCAAGCGTCATAATGTTGATATTTAATTGGTAAAAGGTCTTCCGCAATTAGGGGTGATTGTTGAGGTAGAATTTGCCCCCCGTTTGATTAGCGGGCCATTGAATTTGACGAGTAAGTATGATCAATAAAGCGGGAGGGAGATTGTATGTTGCATAGTTTGATGCAAGAATCAGGTTTTTTATATTATGAGACTTGGTTTATCTGGCCTTTTGTATTTGTTATATCATTGGTTCTTGCGATTTCTTCCTTAGTAAAAGATGATAAAATATCAATAAAACATACCATAATTGCCTCCATATCCCTTTTAATAATTCTCTCTGGAGTAAATGCTCCTATATATGTTTAACCACTAACAGGCGCAATTAACGAAAAGGATTGCACCTTAAACGGGCCAAATTTACTAGTGAAAGAACGAAATACAAAAATATCTTGTAGTAAAATAAAACCAGTTAGTAAAAATAATATTTTGGCGGTGTGATTTATGAACAACAGTCCAATAGTGAAAGAATACTCTTGTGAGAATCAAGTACAAGTTGTAGATTTAATTCTTCAAATTCAACAACAGGAATATAATATATCGATTACGAAGGATGACCAGCCGGATTTGTTTATCATAGAAGAGTATTATCAGAGGGGGAACGGTAACTTTTGGGTTGCCCTTTATGATGAAAATGTAGTTGGTACAATCAGTCTTTTAGATATAGGGAATAATCAAGTAGCATTAAGGAAGATGTTTGTAAATAAAGAATATCGAGGAGCAACATATAAAACTGCAAGTCTTTTATTAGATACTGCAATTAAATGGGCAAACGAACGTCCAATCAAAGCAGTGTTTCTTGGAACTACACCGCAATTTTTAGCTGCCCATAGATTTTATGAGAAAAATGGATTTATAAGTATTGGTCTTAATGATTTGCCTGAGAATTTTCCTGTGTTAGAGGTTGATAAAAAGTTCTATAAGTATGTCCTTGAATAAAAAAGAGAAAACCGTTCTTCAACTATTGGGTGTAGTTGTTGAATAAGGACTATGCTTCAATCGGAGCCAGATTAGTTCAATAAGAATTGATGTAATCTTATAAAAATATATGGAGGTAAAAATGGGGCTGTTTGATATTTTTAGAAAAAAGGAAAATAATAAATATCATTTAACATTGCAACTTAATGCGCGGTTACTACCTTTTGACCGTAGCGAGTTTTTCGAGGTCCCTCTTAACGAAGGATTAGAGGATAGTAAATGCGGTACCACGGACGGTGGCGGAACGATGATGCAACAGAAAACAGGCGAAATAGAGTTTTGCGATATAGAAATACTGCTTAAAGATAACAATATGGAAAATGTTGATAAACTACTTCAAATTATTGATAGAATTGGCGTACCAAAGGGCTCTTTTCTGTTAGGCGATGGGTTCGAACAATCTGTTGGAACCCTTGAAGGTCTAGCACTTTATTTGAATGGTACAGAATTGACAGAAGAAGTGTATCAAAACTGTGATATAAATTATGTAATTGAAAAAATTAACAAAGTGCTCAATGGTTCTGGACAATTATACAGCTATTGGGAAGGTCCAGAACAAACAGTTTTATATTTTTACGGTGTTTCATTTGAAGAAATGAAGCAAAGAATGACTACTTTTTTATCTGAATATCCACTTTGCCAAAAGTGTAGAGTAGAAAAAATTTCATAGTACGAAAAATTATATTATTGAACTAACGGTTGCGTTTAATGAATAAGGATGGTCTACAATTAGGAGCTTTGTGGAAATAAAAAGGGGTGTTATTATTAATGTCTTTAACTACAATTATTGTATATCTAACATTGGGAGCTTTATTATTTACTCAGGTTGAAGTAGCAAAAATTAAGAAAGAAAACCACAAACTTAAAGAGGAAATTCTAGCAATAAAAACACATATCAAAAAATAGATTAGAAATTTGTAAAGCAATCGGGTACTATTCTGCAACAAGGATTTGTACCCGTATCCTATATTCGGGCCATTATGTTTCATACATAGCGCGTTGCTTTCCGTTCCGGCGCACGCTTTCCGGAGGGCGTGGCTTGAGCCAGACGAACAACGAAGGGTGAGTTTTGTATAATTTTTGCGTTCTTTGCAGAAATTATACAGCTGCTTTTAATTCCTTCGCTGCGCTCCGTCCAGGGTCTCAAGACTCACGCTAATCCTCCCGGAGTCGGCGCCTGCACTCCAAGCGACCGATATATACATGTTCATTCAACAAACGGGCCAGATTGTCGAGCAATATCTTTATGAAACTAGAATTTTAAAGAGGTGAATACATTCTTATGGAACCATTAAGAAAGGGAGATACCATTGGCATATTTACACCATCTTCCCCTGCAACAGTTACAGCAAAACAGCGCTTTGAACG